>CAZFQH010000420.1:0-4143 GCA_964520805.1 uncultured Acidobacteriota bacterium
GAAACCGGCTCGGATTCGCCGTTGTAGATCCAGCACTTCACGCCGATGCGGCCGTACGTGGTCTTCGCTTCCGAGAAGCCGTAGTCGATGTCGGCCCGGATGGTGTGCAGCGGGAGCTGGCCGTGCAGATACCACTCGGAGCGCGCGATCTCGGCTCCGTTCAGACGGCCGGAAACTCGGATCTTGATTCCTTTCGCGCCAAAGCGGAGGGCGGATTCGACCGCTTTCCTCATGGCGCGGCGGAAGGCGATGCGCTTCTCGAGTTGACCGGAGACCGATTCGGACACGAGCTGTGCGTCCAGTTCGGGTTTGAGGATCTCCTGGATGTTGATGAAGACCTCTTTGCCGGTCTTCTTCTGAAGCTCCTGCTTGAGCTTCTCAACTTCCTGACCCTTCTTGCCGATGATGATGCCCGGCCGCGAGGTGAAGATGCCGACCTTCAGCTTGTTGGTCGCGCGCTCAACTTCGATCTTGGCGACGCCGGCGTGCTGGAAGCGAGCCTTCAGCTCCTTCTTGAGCTTCAGATCCTCGTGAAGCAGCTTGGCGTAGTCCGCGGCTGCGAACCAGCGGCTGCGCCAGGGCTTGTTGTATCCGAGCCGCAGGCCGATAGGGTGTACTTTTTGACCCATGGTGAGCGTTATTCCTTTTCCGCCAGATGCACAACGATGTGGGTGGTGCGCTTGATGGTCTGATAGGCGCGGCCCATCGGCGCCGGACGCACCCGCTTGAAGGATGGACCCTGGTTCGCGTAAGCCTGCGAGACCACGAGATCGTCCTCGTCCAGCCGGCGCTGCTGAACGCGCTCGGCTTCCTGGGTGGCGTTCGCGATCGCGGAGCGAAGAACCTTCTCTACGCTCTTTGCGACCTTCTTCTCCGAAAACTGCAGCGTCGCGATGGCATCGTTCACGGACTTGCCGCGGATGGTGGCGAGCACCAGACCCGTCTTCTGGGCCGAGGTGCGGATGTATTTGGCTTCCGCCTTCACTTCGAGCATGGTGGATTAGGCCTTTGCCGCCGCGGCCGTCTTCGCCACCTTCTCGACCTTCGAGGAGTGGCTCTTGAACGTGCGGGTGGGAGAGAACTCGCCGAGCTTGTGCCCGACCATGTTTTCCGAGATGTACACCGGGACGAATTTCTTCCCGTTGTAGACCGCGATGGTCTGGCCGACCATCTCGGGGAAGATGGTGGAGCGTCGCGACCAGGTCTTGATGACCTTTTTGTCGTTCGTGCGGGTCTGCTCTTCGACCTTCTTGAGCAGGTGGCCGTCGATGAACGGGCCTTTGGAGGTTGATCTAGCCATTGAAGTCCTACTTCCGCCTCTTCACGATCATGGATTGCGTGCGCTTGTTGCGACGTGTCTTGTAACCCTTGGTCGGCTTGCCCCACGGCGTCACGGGGTGACGACCGCCGGAGGTCCGGCCCTCGCCTCCACCGTGCGGGTGGTCGACCGGGTTCATGGAAACGCCTCGGTTGTGCGGCTTCTTGCCCAGCCACCGCTTGCGGCCGGCTTTGCCGTGCTTGATGTTCTTGTGCTCGGCGTTGCCAACCTGCCCGATCGTCGCCTTGCAACGGACGTGAACCTTGCGGATCTCGCCCGACGGCAGCTTGACCTGCGAGTAGTCACCCTCTTTGGCGACGAGCTGAGCGCCCACGCCAGCGCTGCGAACCATCTGCGCGCCCTTGCCGGGGCGAAGCTCGATGTTGTGGATCATCGTGCCCGCGGGAATCTGGCTGATCGGCATCGAATTGCCCGGCAGGATGTCGGCACCGGGACCGGAGATCACCGTCTTGCCAACGGTGAGGCCCTCGGGGCAGAGAATGTAACGCTTCTCTCCATCGGTGTAGTGCAGCAGGGCGAGACGAGCCGAACGGTTCGGATCGTACTCGATGGCCGCCACCTTCGCGGTGATGCCGTCCTTGTTGCGCTTGAAGTCGATGACGCGGTAGCGGCGCTTGTGGCCGCCCCCTCTGAACCGGATAGTCAGGCGTCCGCGCGAGTCGCGACCGCCCGACTTCTTGAGGGGCTCGGTGAGCGCCTTCTCGGGCCGGGTCTTGGTGATCTCCTCGAACGAAGGAGTCGCCATGACGCGACGGCTGGGAGTGGTGGGAGCGTAGGTCTTGAGAGCCATGGCGTGTTTAGTTGATTGCAGTCTTAGATAGCTTCATGGAACTCGATCATCTTCTCGCCCTCTTTAAGGAGGACGTAGGCCTTCTTCCAGTCTGGACGGTGGCCCTGGTATCGGCCCTGGCGGCGCAGCTTGCCGGGGAGGTTCGCCGTGCGGACCTGCTCGACCTTCACGCTGAAGAGCTTCTCGACCGCCTTCTTGATGTCGGGTTTGGTGGCGTCGCGGTGGACCTCGAAGACCAGGGTTCGAAATCCCTCTTTCTGGAGGGTGGTCTTCTCCGTCACGAGCGGACGACGGATGACTTCAAAGATACTGTTCATCGTGCGAGTCTCTCTTCCAGACGCAAGAGGGCGGCGGTGGAGACCGCGAGCGTCTTGCAGTTGAGGATGTCGTACACCGTCAGATGCGAAGGCTCCATCACTCGGAAGCCGGGGATGTTTCGGCTCGAGAGGATCAAAGCGTCGGACGGCTCGCTCTCGACGTAGAGCGTCTTGCCATCGAAGTTCATCGCGTCCACCGCGGCCTTGAGCGCCTTGGTCTTCGGGGCATCAACCTTCAATGACTCGACGACCCGGAGCGCGCCCACGCGGTTTTTGGTGGACAGGGCCTGGCGAAGGGCGGCAGTGAGAGCCTTCTTCGGCATTGAGTAGGAGTAGTCGCGGGGCGTCGGTCCGAAGACCGTACCGCCATGACGCCACAGGGGGGTTCGCTTTTCGCCGACCCGAGCCTGGCCGGTGCCCTTCTGCTTCCAGGGCTTTTTGCCGGAGCCCGACACATCACCGCGGTTCTTGGTCTTGTGCGTGCCTGAACGCGCACCGGCGCGATAGAGCTTGACCGCCTCGTACAGCAGGTGATCGTTGGGGCGCAGTTCGAATACGGTGGGAGCGAGCTTCACTTCGCCGGCCGCTTTGCCGTTGGTCCCGAGAACGATGGAGGCCCCGTCCGCCGACTTCATGGGAACCGGATCGCTTTGCTCTGACTTGCCTTTGGGGGCCTTCGCGGCTTTGGCGGCCTTCGCCGCAGGTTTAGCGGCGGCGGCTTTGAGCGCTGCGGCCGTGGCGGGTTTCTCCGCCTTGGCCTTGCTCGCGGCCTTGGGGGTTGTCTTCTTGGTTTCAGCCATCGGAGACCCTTACTTCGCGGCCCGGCGCGTGCCGGCCCTGTTGACGATGACGTAGGAGGATATCGAGCCGGGAACCGCCCCTTTGACGACCAGGAGGTTGTTCTCGGCGTCGATCTCGACCACTTGAATATTTTTGGTGGTCACGATCTCCGAGCCCATGTGACCCGCGGCCCGCAGCCCCTTGATGACGCGCGAGGGGAACGCCGAGGCTCCGATACCACCGGGAGCCCGGTGATGCATGGAGCCGTGGGTGCCGTCGCCCCCACGGAAGTGGTGACGCTTGACCACACCGGCGAAGCCCTTGCCCTTGCTGGTTCCGGTGATGCTCACTTTTTCGCCCGGAACAAAGAGCGAGACGTTCACCTTGTCGCCCGGGTTAATGGCCTCGGCCTCAGGGACACGGAACTCGCGGGTCAGACGAGTTGGCGGGATACCCGCCTTCTTGAAATGACCCTGCATGGGTTTAGTGGTGTGCTTCACACGCTTTTCTTCGACGAATCCAACCTGGACCGCCGAGTAGCCGTGCTTCGCGGTGGTTTTCCGCTCGACCACGACGCAGGGTCCGGCGGTCAGGACGGTTGCAGGAATAGCTCTGCCGTCTTTCCCGTAGACCTGGGTCATGCCGACCTTTTTTGCGATGATTCCCTGAACTGGCATTGGTGTTTCCTACGCGCTACGCGCGAGCGTGCTCCTTGCCGAAGGCTTTGATCTCGACGTCGACGCCCGCCGGGAGGTCCAGCTTCATCAAGGCGTCGACGGTCTGGGGAGTCGGCTCGCAGATGTCAATGATTCGCTTGTGGGTGCGGATCTCGAACTGCTCACGGCTTTTCTTGTCAACGTGAGGCGAGCGCAGGACGGTCCAGCGGTTCTTGATGGTCGGGAGCGGGGTAGGACCGG
>CAZFQH010000421.1:0-4142 GCA_964520805.1 uncultured Acidobacteriota bacterium
GGTTCTGATCGTGCGCGACGCCAACGGAATCGCCGACCTGCTTTCGGCCAACCTACAGAAGCGCGGCGTACAGGCAGTAGCAGTCGACAGCACCGATGAAGGAAAAGGAACGGACCCTCACGCTTCCCGCGTGATCGACCTCTCGGGACTTTCCGACGGGCAAAGTGCCGAGGAAGCCATTCGCATTCAGAAAGACATCTTCGACACCGCGCGCGACGTGGCTCAGTGCACCGAGAATCCCCGTTTGTTCATCGCGGTGGCCGACATTTTCGGCACCTCCCCCTTCGCGGAATGGACCGGCGGCATCGCGGGCCTGATCCGCACTCTGACCCTCGAAGCTCCTGAAGTGACGAGCCGGTTCATCTCGGTGACCAAGGGACTGCTCGATGCGGACCGACTCGCTCAGATCGTCGCGACCGAACTGCTGGAGGGCGGCGCCGATCCCGATATCACGATCGACGCGTCGGGTAACCGCACCGCGTTGTTTTTCGATGACGCCACGGCCCAGCCGACAGGTGGCGCCACCGCCCTCGCCGAAGACTCGGTCCTCCTTGTTTCCGGGGGAGCCCGAGGCGTCACCGCATCGTGCCTCGAGGCGCTGGCCGGGAAGGGCCGATATCGCTTCGCGATCCTTGGCCGCACCGACTCCGACTTCGCACCGGAGTGGGCGGAGGGGCGGACCGCGGAAGGCGAGTTGCAAAGCGCCTACATCGCGGCGGAGAAAGCGGCTGGGCACACTCCAACCCCGGCCGAGGCGAGACAGGCCGCCCAACTCGTGAACGCGGCGCGTGAAACCCGCGCCAGCCTCAAGGCCCTCGAAGCCCTCGGCTCCACCGTGCTCTACCTCCCCTGCGATCTGAAAGACCGCGGCGATGTCGGCATGGCCGTGCAATCAGTGCGCGGCCATTTCAAGAAGATTGACGGCATCGTTCACGCGGCCGGTGTTCTCGCCGACAAGCGGATCGCGGAGAAGACCGACGCGCAATTCGACGCGGTATTCGACACCAAGGTCGCCGGGCTGCGAAACCTGCTCGAAGCCACGCGCGGCGACGATCTGAAGGTGCTCTGTTTCTTCGGCTCCGTGGCTGGACGGGTAGGCAATCCCGGTCAGGCGGACTACGCGATGGCCAACGAGACCCTCGAGTCCGTGGCTCAGTTCGAAGCGAAAGCGCGTAAGAACGCCGCGGTACGCGTGCTTCACTGGGGGCCGTGGGATGGAGGCATGGTAACGCCGTCCCTCCGCGCGGTCTTCCGGGAACGCGGGGTTGCCCTGATTCCGGTAGCCGATGGGGCGCGCCTATTCGTTGAGGCCATCACCGATCCTCAGGCTCCGGTTTCCGTCGTCGTGGGCGGGCGGCCCGATACTTCGGTCCTTCTTGGCCATGGCGCCGGTCGCAAGGTCATAGGCGAGATCACGGTTTCGTCCTTGACCGCACCTCATCTGGCCTCGCACGCAGTCAAGGGCGTTCCGGTGTTCCCGGTGGCTCTTGCTCTTGAGGCCTTCGCCCGCATCGCGCGCAGTACACGACCGGATCTCCGTCTGTCCGCGATCAAAGACCTGCGCGTGCTGAAGGGCATCCGCATCGAGAACTTCGAAGGTGCGGGTACGCGGCTCGCAATCTCCTGCGAGCAGACCTCGAATGGATCAGGAGCGCGCCTCGCCTGTGAACTGCGCACGCCGGGCGGACCCATCCACTATCGCGCCACCGCCGAGATGACGGACCGCTCCTCGCCTCACGCTGCCCCGGCGGAGTTCGAAGCCCCCGGGACGGGAGCGCCGTGGGCCACCGAGGAGGTCTATGGGCCGGTGCTCTTCCACGGACCCGACTTCCAGGTCCTCAAGGGGGTCAGGTCGGTGGGCCCTCAGGGCGGCTCGGCGCTGATCGCATCCACCCGCGACATTGGTTGGATCGGCGGGCCTTACGCCACCGACCCTGCGGCCATAGACGCCGGCCTGCAGATGGCGATTCTGATGGGGATGCGAGCCCTTGGCCGCACCTCGCTGCCGACCGGCGTCGAGTCGCTCACCATTCACATCGACGAACCCACGAGCGGTCCGCTCCACTGCTCGATCCGCTCGCGATCGGTCTCCGACCTCAAGACGGTATCGGACGCCATCGTGCGGACCGAGGATGGACGGCTGCTCTGCGAACTGCGCGGCATTGAAATGCATATGGTGGACACCCAGCCCGGGACTCCCGCTTGAGTCGCTTCGAGCCCATAGCGATCGTCGCCCAGTCGTACGCGCTTCCCGGAGCGTTCTCGGCCGAGGAACTCTTCAATCGGGTGCTCTCCGGCCAGGATCTGCTGAGCGCGGTGCCCGAGCGACGCTGGCGTGTGGACCCGGAACAGTTGCTGGCCCGCGCCGGCGCGTCCACCGTCGACCGGGTTTCAGCCCTGCGCGGAGGGTACGTGCGCGGTTTCGAGGATCGTTTCAACCCGAGCGGCTTCGCCTTCCCCGCCGCCCAGATCCACGGTCTCGATCCCCTCTTCAAGCTCGTCTTCCACACCACTCGCGAAGCGTTGCAGTGCGTCAAGGATGCCGACCGACTGCGTCCCCGCACCGGCCTGGTTCTCGCGAATCTCTCGTTCCCCTCGTCCGGCCTGTCGCAGTTCGCCGAGCAGGTGTGGACGGGCGTGGGCGCGGCCGACCGGATCGACGCTCGAAACCGCTTCTCGTCCGGCCTGCCCGCGTTCCTCGCCGCACGCGCCCTCAACCTCGGCCTCGCGGACAGCGCCTTCGCCCTGGACGCCGCCTGCGCGAGTTCGCTGTACGCGATCAAGCTCGGGTGTGACGCGCTTACCGACCACCGTGCCGATCTCATGCTGGCGGCCGCGGTTTCGCGGGCCGACGATCTATTCATCCATATGGGCTTCACCGCCCTCAAGGCCCTCTCTCCCAGCGGACGCAGCCGCCCTTTCCACAAAGATGCCGATGGCTTAGTCCCGGCCGAAGGTGCCGGATGCGTGGCCCTCAAGCGGCTGAAAGATGCGGTTCGGGATTCGGACCGCATCCTCGGCGTGATCCGTGGCATTGGCCTGTCCAACGACGGCCGCGGGCACGGTCTCCTTGCTCCCTCCGAAGAGGGCCAGGTCCGCGCCATGGAAGCCGCGTATGAAGCCGCCGGTCTCGAACCCCGCGATATCTCGCTCCTTGAGTGCCACGCCACGGGCACGCGCGTAGGCGACGGGGTTGAGATCCGAAGCACATCGCGCATCTTCGGCGCCCATCAGGTTCCCGCCGGTTCGGTGAAGGGCAATCTGGGACATCTGATCACCAGCGCCGGCATGGCTGCGCTCGCAAAGACGCTAAGCGCCTTCGATCGAGGGGTCCGGCCACCGTCAGCACCGGTGGACGCGCCGAGCGATGAACTCGCAGGATCGAGTCTCCGTCTGCTTCAATCGCCCGAGGCCTGGGACAGCGTAGGCCCGCGCCGCGCGGCCTTGTCGGCCTTCGGCTTCGGCGGCAACAACGCTCATCTCATTGTCGAAGAATGGAAGCCGGGTTCCGCGATCGAGACCCTGCCTTCGGCCGAAGCACCTGTGAAGCCTCAAGCCCGGATCGCCGTGGTCGGCCTGGGTGTCCGCGCCGGAGAGTGCGAGACGACAAAGGAATTCGCAGCCCGCACCCTGCGCAAGGAGGCGCTCGGCGTTCGAACCGCTCGCGTCACCCTCGAAGCCGCTGGTCTCAAGTTCCCGCCCAAGGATCTCGAAGCAACCCTAGCCCAACAGACACTTCTCCTCTCGGCGGCCCAGGAGGCGCTCGCCGATTGCGCGCTCCAACCCGAGCGTACCGGGGTGCTGGTGGGGATGGGCTGTGACCCGGAGGTGGCACGCTACGGCCTGCGCTGGCGATCCTTGTTTCTCGAGGAGGCCGTCACCACCGAGCCGATCGCCCCCCTCGAATCCGCTGGCGTCCTTGGAACGATGCCGAACATCGTGGCGAACCGCCTCTCCAGCCAGTGGGACGCGCGCGGCCCCGGCTTCTCGGTTTCGGCCGAAGAGCTTTCGGGATACCGCGCTCTCGATCTCGCCCTGCGCGCGCTAAGAAACAACGAGATCGACGCTGCGATCGTCGCCGCCGTCGACCTGTCGAGCGAAGCCGTACACCGCGCGGCCATGCAGACGATCGAGAACACCAC
>CAZFQH010000422.1:0-4139 GCA_964520805.1 uncultured Acidobacteriota bacterium
AAAGAGAGCAGAGCGGCGGCGGCATTTGTTTTCTGACGAAGCGTACAAAGCTCGCGCAGGGTTTCGGCTCGAAGCAGCGGGACGTCGCCCGCGAGAACCAGAACCGTCCCCTCAGGCTCATCCGGAATCTCTGCCATCGCGACCAGGGCGGCATGGCCCGTGCCGAGCTGCGGCTCCTGGGCCACAAACGACAAGTGCGCGAGGCCAAAGCAGGACGCGCGAACCGCCTCCGCCTGGTGTCCAACCACCGCCACGGTCTCCGCTCCCAAGGCTCGGCACAGGTCAAGCACGTAGTGGAGCAGCGGCCGGCCGGCCGCCGGATGGAGAACCTTGGCCAGGGCCGACTCCATTCGTGTGCCCTTTCCGGCAGCCAGAACGACCGCCCACAGGGTTGGCTTCATTGGCAATCGGGAGCAGTCAGGGGCAGTCGGCGCAGGACGCGAAAGAAAGGGCGCGGCGCTTTCGCTTTTAGGCGACGGCGCTCAGCGATTCAAAAGCCGGGTTTCCAACGAGCATGGCGAACTCCGAGTCCAGGGGTGCTTGGGCCCGGCGCTCGGGAGAAAGGGTGCAGGCGGTCTTGAGCGCGGTCAGCGCTTCTTCCGTCTTCTCTCTGCGCGCGTGAATCACCGCCAGCACGTAGTGCGCGTCCGCACTTTTTGGGTTCTCGGCAAGCACGGCAGACAGGTCGTGCTCTGCGGCGTCGAGGTCCCCGGAATTGAGAGCCACGACACCCGCCAGCAGAAGTTCGTTCGCACCCTTGGGCCGGGACCCGGCTTGAGGGACGATATTCATCGCCGCGAAGCGACGGGCCCGATCGATGATATCGATCTCCTCTGCGAACTGGCCCTCGAGCACCGCAAGCGCCTCGCGTGCCTTCTCGGTTTCGCCCTTGAACGACGCTCGCACTACTTTTGCAAAGGCCTCGGTGGCCAGCTCTCTTCGACGGTCATCCGCCAGCGGCTTCTTCGACATGTTCGTGTGATCTCTTTCTTAAAACCAGGGTACGCGCCCTAAACCGAACCAAAACGAGGAAACCGTCGACCCGTCGGACCCTGAAATGTACCACACCAGGTCGGCTTTCAAACTGTGTCCGCCGAGAACCGCTCCCGTGTCCGCCGAGACACTCCCAACACCGACTCAGTGGGTTGGAGGCCACACTCCACGACGACCGTCCGAACGACATAAACAACAGATAAAAAGCCACTTAAACCCATAGAGGTTCCGTCGAAGACTTAAGGAACAGCAATTGCAGAGCCAAGACTCAACTGTGCGCCAACGCACCCTTCAAAGAACCGTCGAGACCAAAGGAGTCGGGCTGCACTCCGGCCAGCTGGTCTCCATGCGCCTTGTACCGGCCATGGCCAACACGGGCATTATCTTTGTTCGTACCGATCTTGATCACCGCGAGATCCCGGCGAGAGTCGAATGGGTTGCCCAGCAAGAGCTTGCGATGTCCCTTCGACGCGACGGCGCTCAGGTCCTGACCATCGAACACCTCCTGGCCGCTCTGTACGCCACCGGTATCGATAACGTCCGGGTTGAGATCAATGGTGCCGAGATCCCGGTCTTCGACGGCTCGTCACGCATGTTCCTCCACCTCATCGACGAAGCGGGCGTCCGGAACCTGGCCGCCTACCAGAGTACCCTGGTGGTGAAGAAGGCGGTCCGGGTGGGGTCAAAAACCGACGACCGCTTCATCCTCATCGAACCCTCGGATACCTTCGAAGTCGACTACACCATCGACTTCAACCATGCCCTGGTCGGCCACCAGCGAGTGGCCCTCGACATCACCGAGGAGTCGTTTCGAAGCGAACTTTCAGCCGCCCGCACGTTCTGCTTCCTGAAGGATGTGGAAGCCATGCGGGCGCGCGGACTGGCCCTCGGCGGCTCTCTGGAGAGCGCAGTGGTGATCGGCGAGGACGGGTTTCTCTGCAGTCCGAGAATGGAGGATGAGTTCGTTCGGCACAAGGCGCTCGATGTTGTGGGCGACTTGGCCCTCGCCGGATTCCGCCTGCGCGGTCGCGTCGTGGCTCGGTGTGCCGGACACGCATTGCACGCGGAACTGGTCCGTGCCCTCTTGCGCAACCACGCGGCCTGGACCCTTGAGACGGCCACGTCTCCGGTTTCCGGGATCGAACAGGCCGTGGCGACGCTTTAAGAGCCGCCCGCGCCTTCAGAAAAAAGAACGCGCAAAAAAAGCCCGCCTGAATCAGGCGGGCTTTTCTTTGGGTTCCCATTTTTGGCAAAACCCTGGTCCGGATTGCCATCCTATTGCTGCGGGGCGGCGGCTCCGGCGGTGCGGGTGTCCGAAATGATACCCACCCGTTCGACGCCCGCTCCGCGAGCGATGTCCATGGCCTCAACCACTTTGCCATAGAGCGCCTTGGCCTCGCCACGGACAAACATCGTCTTGTCGCTGCGGGTCTGGAAAACGTCCTTCAGCTTCTGGTCCAGCTCCTCGAGGCTCGCCACCGGGAGTCTGTTGATGGAGATGGATCCGGACTCGCTCACTTCCATGACGATCGTATTGTCGACGGGGGGCTTGACCTCGGAATTGCTGTCCTGGGGCAAGGCGATATCGACCCCCTTCTGCGCGGTTGGAGTCACCACCATGAAGATGATGAGGAGCACCAGCATCACGTCAATCAGCGGCGTGATGTTGATGTCCGAGACCGCCGCCGGACCTTCCGCGTAGTGGGCGTCTTCGTGCTTCTTCTTTTTCTTCGCCGGCACCTGCGCCATGAGCTTAGCCCTCCACCTTGGGTTCGGAGATCAGAGCGATCTCCTCGATACCGGCCTCGCGGCAAACATCCATGATCTTCATGACTTCGGCATATTCAAGATTGACGTCGGCTTTGAGATAAGCGACGCGATCGGTATCGCCGCGTTCCTCGAGCGCACTCTTCAGCCGCTCGGCCAGCTCGGTGGCACCGCCCTCAAGCTTGAGACCCTTGAAGAAAACGGTAAGGCCCTTGGTGAGCCCGATCGTGATGTTCTCGGGCTGGTCCTTCCGCTCCTTCGTGTTCGCCGCCTTCGGCAAATCAACCTCGATCCCCTTGTTGATGAGGGGAGTGATCACCATGAAGATGATCAGGAGGACGATCATGATGTCAGCCATGGGCGTCACGTTGATGTCCGCGATCGCTCCGCCTTTTTTTCCGCCGACTGCCATCGACATGGTGTTAAAGCCTCAATGAACTACAGGGGGAAGTACAGGGACGCCCGATCGCCCCCACGGTCTCGACAAGCAAGACCGGGGGCGGTCAGGCAGGTAGCTAGGCGCTCTTCTTGACGAAATCGAGCAACTCCGAGCCGGAGTTGTCCATCTCGACGGTGAAGCCGTCGACCTGGCCGGAGAAGTAGTTGTATCCCCATACCGCGAAGATGGCGACGGCGAGACCGAGAGCCGTGGTGATCAGAGCTTCCGCGATACCGGCCGAGATCGCCGCGATACCGCCCGAACCCGTGAGAGCCATGCCGGAGAACGCGTTGATGATTCCGAACGTGGTGCCGAACAGACCGACGAAAGGCGCCGTGGCACCCGTGGTGGCGAGGAACGACAGACCCTTCTTGAGGTCGGCGAGGTTCACCGCGGTCGCGCGCTGCATCGCGCGCTTCGAGGCCTCGAGGGCCGCTTCGCGGTCGGTTTCGCCGGTGGCACCCTGGAACTGCCACTCCTGCAAACCGGCGAGAGACACCTTGGCGAGGTGAGACGACTTCATTCCGGCCGAGCTCGACAGGTCGACCGCTTCCTTGAGCTTGCCGGCCTTCAGAAGACGCGCCACGTCGGCCGCGTACTTCCGCGACTGAGTCTTGGCCGCCGTATAGAGCTTCCAGCGATCAAACATGATCGCGATGGACCAAACAGACATGATGAGCAGGGTGAAGACAACGCCCTTCGCAATCCAGCCCATGCTGGCCCACATATGCGCCATATCGAATTGCATTTCTTTGAAACTCCTTAAGGTCGGTTATTGAGATGTCGGGTGCGGTTTAGAAACGGAGAAATGGAGAGAGGGACGTCGGACAAGGCGCGCGACCGGTTCAGTCGAAGCCTTTAGTTAAGCCTGAAATTGACCGTCACCGTCATGATGACGGGGACCGGGACACCGTTGAGCAGCGTGGGAGTGTACTGCCAC
>CAZFQH010000423.1:0-4121 GCA_964520805.1 uncultured Acidobacteriota bacterium
ACCCGGGACCTGCGCAACTTCGGCTTCACCTTTGCAACGGTGGCCGCGATCGTCGCGGTCGTCCTGATGTGGCGTGGTCGCAGCTCGCCCGCCCAGGGATTCCTCGCGGCCGCGGTTCTGTTTTTTGTCGTGGGGGGCATCATCCCCGGCCTGCTCCGGCCCGCCTACGGTCCATGGATGAAGTTTGCGGAGATTCTCGGATACATCAACACGAGAATTCTCCTCGGATTGTTCTACTTCGTGGGCGTGACGCCTACCGGATTGATGCTGAGACTCTCCGGCAAAGACCCGATGACGCGGACCTTCAAGAAGGCCGGAGTGTCGAGCTACTGGACAAAGGCCGCCGCACACGTGGATGGCGTGCGCCACTTCAAGCGCCAGTTCTGAGGAGTCACAAGCCCTGCGCCCAAGGCCCACGTCCTCGCCGAGGCGTAGGTTGGCCACCCCGGTGACCGATGCCCAAGCAACGGGATGCTGGAACGGGACTTGCTGTTAACGGGAGCGTGAACAACCCTCAACCGCAGGCCGGGTCGGCAGAAACCGCCGTCCATGGCCTCTCCGGTCCCCAAGTTCCCCGCAATGGCCTGAAAACACGGGAGATTCCCGTGTTGGGCCCGAGGTCCAAGAGCCCCATGTCATCAACCCCTATGTCCGTTATCGAACGAGGATCGTCCATGAGCGAACTGGCACCCACTCTGTCTATTCCCGAAGGTCAAACTCTGAAGGATCTCGTCCAGGATTACGAGCGTCAGCTTCTCCTGATGGCTCTCGAACTGGCGGGCTGGAACCAGCGCAAGGTGGCCGCGTCCCTCGGTCTTCTGCCCTCCACTCTCTCCGAGAAGATGAAGCGCCTCGGTCTCCGGTCGAGCCGGGCCGATCTCGTGGTCAACGACTCAATGTCGTCGTTCTCTGACCGGCAGGCCATCTCCGCATAGCCAGGGGAGCCCTCTTCAGTTGCGCGGGAGGGTGAGCCTCGCCCACCACTTCTTCCACCAGGGGAGCGGTGGGCCGGCGACGAGGGCGACCTCGGCATCGAGTTGCTTGGCGGTCGCGAACCCGGCCTGAACGAGTTCCGCCATGATTCGTGCGATTTCTTCCATTTCCACCGGTCCACGCTGCGCACGGTAGAGGGTGCAGACTTCCTGGACGTTGTGAATGCCGTTCAGGTGATGCCAGACGAAGAGACCGAGGCTCGACAACTGGTGGTAGCCCCCCAGTCGTTTTGGGTCGGCCAGCACCCAGATGGTCTCTCCCGTGGAGGTGGGACGTGGCTGGAGCACGATGCCCGTTTTGGCGAGAGGCCGATCCCTCAACTTCATGAGCTGGACCATATGAGCGGCTACTTGTTTGTCCTGGTCCAGGACCTCGATCAGGTCCGTCCGGTGCAGGGCCAGAAGTTCGGCATTCTCGATCACGTGAAGTGAGGCGTCCCGCGGAGTGCTGGTGAGGAGAGCCGACTCCCCCACGATTTCCCCCACCTCCAGTCGCGCCACCGCGCGCGGTCCGGAAGGCTCCTTGCGGACCACCTCCAGGACGCCGCTTCGAATCAGATAGCAGACATCGCCTGCGTCGCCCTCGCGGAACACCGTGCTCCCGGCCGGGAAGGACTCGGTCGTCAACCGGTCGCCGAAGTGCTTGAGCCGCTCGGGAGTGAGGCGTTCGAACGGTCGAGTGCATTTCACGAACGACCGCACGAGCGCATGGTCCGCGGCCTCGACCAGAACATCCCGCGCTTCCGGGTACTGGTTGAGAACTTCGTTCAGGTGTCGCAGCCGCAGCGTCGACGTCCGGAGCGGCGAGAGAGAGGTCACCCGCGCGGTGCGACGACGCGAGGGAAGGAGCAACCCGATCTCACCGAACATCTCGCCTTCCGTCAAATGGCACAGGGGGGCTCTGCCTTCGGGCGTCCGGATCGAAACCTCGACCTCTCCCTCCTCGATCAGAAACAACCGGTCGGCGGGCTCCCCTTCATCAAGAATCTGCGCGAACTGGGGATAAGACTGTTCGGTCAAATGACCGGCAAGCGTCCGCCTCGCGGAGTCGGGAAGGGACGCAAAAGCCGGGATCCCACGCAGGAGACGCTGTTGGGGATCGCCGAAACTGCTCGGGGAGAAAGGAAATTCCATCGGGGCTCCGAACCGTCACCAGCCACTGGGTTCGGGGATTGTAGCCGAGCCGAGGCCGCCCCTTGACCCTAACGCCGCGGCAAAGGGAGCCGAAGGCAGGCGCATACGCCGCTGCGATCGGTACGATTCTCCAGGGTGAGTGAACCGCCATGCCCCTCGGCAATCTGCCGAGTCAGTACGAGGCCGATGCCTGAGCCTCCGGGCTTCGTGCTGAAAAAGGGAACGAACAGATTCGAAGTCGCGGGAAGTCCGAGGCCCTCGTCCTCCACCAGGATCTCCAAAGCGCCCGCGGAGACGCGCCAGCGCAAACGGACGACTCCTCCGTCTTCCTGGACCGCCTCCACTCCATTGCGGATCAGGTTGATCAGCGCCTGCTCGATTTGAGTGCCGTCGGCGACGAGAGTGATCGACGGACCCGGCTCGACCACCACACCGTGGCGGGCTTCCAGAACGGTGACCCGGCGGATCAATTCCGCCACATCGACCGGAGCCAGGGAAGGGGCAGGGAGGCGCGCAAGGCGCGCATAGGCTTCGGTGAAGCGGGCCAGGGACTCCGAACGTGAAGCGATGACCGCGAGCCCTCGTCTCAAGTCATCGTCGAAGTCGGAAGGCCGCGGGCTGCGCGAGAGCAGGGTCTCAAGGCTCCCCGCGATCGACTGGATAGGAGCGAGGGAGTTGTTGAGTTCGTGTCCGATCACGCGAATGAGCCGCTGCCATGCCTGCCTTTCTTCGTCGCGAAGAGCACGACTCACATTGGTGAGCACCAGCAGATGATGCGGCCGGCCTCCCTGGCGAAAAAGAGAGCGGCGCACCTCGAATCGGCCGGGGCGGCCCGCGAATCCCGCGTCCATGACCCGCGGCGCTTCTCCCCGCAACGCCTCGCCCAGACCCAGGTCGGTGGCGGTCCGGCCCAGCGCCCGCTCGGCCGCGAATCCGAGCAGACCTTCGCCCGCGCGGTTCACCAGGCGAAGCTGCTCACCCTCATCGAAGGCGAAGACCGCGACATCGATCTCCTCCATGACGCTTCGAAGAAGGCCGGTGGCCTCAAGGGCGCCGAGCCTTTGATGCTTCAGCGTCTCGGCCAGAGTGTTGACCTCGTAGAGAACCTGCGACAAGGCATCCTCTCCGCCCCGCCCTCTCGCCCGGAATGAGAAGTCCTCCTCGCGCAACGCGGCCAGCAGGTTCGAAACCGTCTGCATGGGCCGGACCACGCTCATCTGGGCAGCGCGGGCGAGCCCCAGCCACAGCGCCATCAGAAAGAAGGACAGGGTGGAGCGCAGTTCCATGTCGTGGGGACGCCCCCACAACCACCCAAGGAAGAAGAAGGACCCTGGCAGGCCGGCCAGGGTGGCCAGGAGAAAAACCCTGCTGTCGAGAGATAGTGACCGCTTGGGCATGGAGATCAACCGCGGACCCTCATTCTCGCGCGGCCCGGCTTCCGTGAACTCACTCGGCGCTCACCCTTGCCTTGGCCGCCTGGCTCCTGTTCTTAAAGACCGTGTCGCTCGATGCGGCGATAGAGGGCACTTCGGGACAGCCCCAGGGCATCGGCGGCGCGGGTCACGTTCCCCTCGAACCGGCTGAGCGTCTTTTTGATGAGGAACGCCTCGACTTCTTCGAGGCTCATGTCTTCGAGCCGGCCACCCCGCGGCTCACCCGAAACTCGCAAGGCCAGATCGGCGGCGCCGATCCGATCGGTCGAACTCAGAAGCACCGCTCGCTCGACCGCGTGGTCCAGTTCGCGCACGTTGCCCGGCCATCCGTGGTCGAGAAGCGCCTGGGTCGCGGCGGCGTCGAAGCCGGTGACCTTCTTCCGGTACCTCGCGGCCTGGGAGCTCAGGAAGTAAGCGGAGAGCGCCGGAATGTCCTCGCGTCGATCGCGAAGGGGCGGAATACGGATTTCGATGGTGTTGAGCCGGAACTGGAGGTCCTGTCGGAAGCGTCCGGCCGCGACCTCCGCATCCAGGTCGGCATTGGTGGCGGAGATGATTCGGA
>CAZFQH010000424.1:0-4116 GCA_964520805.1 uncultured Acidobacteriota bacterium
TTGAAATACTCCAGGGTATTCCTGCGGTTCGGCGCCTTGATCTGACGAAAAATCTGTCACTTTCGCTCGCGGTCGACTTTCACCACGGACTGCTAGGCGGCCAGGGTCAGTGCGGCCCCTTTTAACAAGCATGTTCTGATGCCCGCTTCCCTCAACACCTTGAGAGAGGCCGCCGCCTCTTCGAAGAGTAGCGCGTTGCGATACCGGGTCTGCTCGGGGGCCGATGCGGCGCGTGCGCGGATCGCAACCAGTTTTTCAAGGCTCGGAGTTTCGAGCATGGGATGCGGCGGCGCCAGGCGTCGATGCAGCAGGGGCAGGAGACGAGACGAGGCCTCATCAAGAGGGGAGTCTGCGGACTCGATGCCCCACTCCGCCCATGCGGCCTGTGCTCTTTTTTCGTCAAGCTGGGTGCCCCTTCATCAGGCGCTGTCGTTCATCATGGTTCCTGGGATGCTCTGTCTTTGAGGCCAGGAACGCGTCGATAGACCTTAGTGCGCAAGAGATTGCGCATCGGCGCGCAGCTCCCCGGTGACGTAGCCCGAGAAAATCGCCACCGGCAGATCAGGGCGGATCCTCCGACCTCGGTTGCCACGTCCAGGCCCGACATGCGCCCATCAGCTTGTCAGTGCCCGCTCGATTTCCGCCGGATTCTGCCGGCAATTCAGTACCCTCCAAACGTCAATGCAATCGTCCGCAAGCGTGTAATAAATCGCATAGGGAAAGCGCTTCGATAGCGTCCGGAAATAACCGAAGAACCGCTGATGTACCCCCGCGTGGATCAGCAGGGCTTCTATGTCGGAGAAGAGGGCGTCGAGAAAGTATGTCCCCAACCCGGCGCGCTGGCGCTCGTAGAACGCCTTGCCGCTTCCCAGGTCCTGCAACGCCAGCGACAGAATCCGGATTTTCAAGTCCTGTCGCCACCCAGCAATATCTTTTTGGCCTGATCCCAGTCGATGAAATCAGCATCGCCCAGGGCCAGCGACTTCTCGGCCTCGCGCAGCGCGTCCCCATGCCACGCCGGCGACGCCAGCAAGGATTCATCGCGGGACAGATCTTCCCAGAGCGCTTCCATCATCCGTAACTTTTCAACGCGCGACAACTGTTCGATCGGCAGCATGAGCATCCTCCAGATACGTCAACAATGGCGTCTGGACAAATGATCGCATCTCGGGGAGGGGGAATCAACCATGGTCGATCCCCTTACCGGACACAGAGGGCCGCCCCTACGGGCGTTCTATCTGCCCTTTGAGAACGTCCGGAAGAGAGTCCCAAACATGGGGATGCGACTCCACGAGGCGCGCGATATCCGTGAGGTCTTTCAGGCGTTTGCTCTGACGTCTCGCGGGTTCGGACCACGCCTTGATCTTGCCTCTGAGCGTGTCGTGCAACGACGCGACGCGCAGGAGAATTCCGTGGACATCGGCCGGAACAGCTCGGGACGGAAACTCCTTGTAGAAGTCCTCCGTGCTCAGCTGCAAACTGACAGCCGAGGTTCCTTTGAAGTGGACCGACCAGTCGAATCGCTCGGACCTGAAGCCTGCCTCCTCGAGCAGGGAAACCGTGCGGTCAATGGCGTTGGACACGACTACGAAATCGACATCTTGCGTGACCATGGGCTGCGCGGCCCAGTGATTGACGGCCACGCCGCCAATGGCGCACCAGGCGACGTCGGCCCGTTCGAGACAGTCGACGAGACGCATAACGTCGTCGGTGCCGCCGACCGTCTGCCAGTCGTAGAAGCGCTTGGGCGTCATGGAGGAACGCTACCAAAGACGAGCATTGGTCTGTTACCTCACCAGCCCCCACGTTTCATATCAGGCGCGTATCAGACGCCCCCCTATTCAATTTCGCGCGGGGGCCGTGCGCTTCCCGCCCGGGCAAGAGGCGCTCCAACGCCTCGTAGAAGGTCCGAGTGGTCCCTTTGAGGATGACCTCGGCGACCCGCGCGCTCTCCGCTTCGTTCCGAAGCGCCTCATCAATGAAGCCCGTAATCACGGCGATCTTTAGATCCTTGCGAATGGAGCGCGCAGCGCGAGTCAGCTGCAGGCCGGAGATGCCTGGCATGTTGTAGTCGGTCACCAGCAAGTCGATGGCTTGCGGATCCGACCGAAGGGCCTCCAGGGCGTCGTCGGCCGAGGTGTGGCCGCTCACTTGTTTCCCATCAACTGAATGAAACAAGCGGATGTAGCTCAAGCATCTCCGCGATCCGGCTGCCTCCCGCCGGAGGGGAGCCTGACCCTCATGACCGCTCCCCCCTCGGGCCGATTGGCCGCGGTCACCGTCCCCGCGTGCTGTTCCACGATCCGCCGCACGATGGAGAGACCGAGCCCCGTGCCGCCGCGCCGTTTCGTGAAGAATGGTTCGAAGATCCTGGGCAGGTCCTCCATCCGAAAACCCGAGCCGGAGTCCGCGACGATGCAGTCGATCCAGGCATCCTCGCCCTCGAAGACCGGCTCCGCCACCACGGTAACCGACCCCCCGGCCGCGGTGTGCTGAATGGCGTTCTCGACGAGATTCTTGAAAACCATCACTAGGCGACTCCTATCCATGAGGACCGGCGGGAGGTCGCTTCTCGCCATGTTCGTCAGCTTGACCTTGGCTCGCTTCGCCAGGAATTCACAGGCGTGTACGCCTTGAGCGATGACGTTCCGGATCGGGACCTCGGAGAGATCCGATACGATCGGCCTGCCGAACTCGAGCAGCTCCGTCATCAGATCGCTCATGCGCTCCACCTGCTCCCGCAGGATCGAGAGGTACTGCTCGTGCTCTTTCTCGCGCCCGAACCGCGCCTCGAAGGCGTCGAGTGTCGAGGAAATGCCGAAGAGGGGATTCCGCACCTCGTGGGCGACCCCAGCGACCAAGCTGCCCAAGGCCGCGGAGGCCTCGGCACGGTGCAGCGCCGCCCGCAGCCCCGCGTGTTCGCTCGACGCCCGCGTGCGTTGCGTCACATCGCGGAAGCTCCAAACCCTCCCCACGATCTCGTTCTCCTGGCGGTGGGGGATGGAGTAGCGTTCAAAAACCCGGCCATCATGGAATTCCAGCACATCGAAGCCCTCCGCGTCCGGCTGCGAGTACAGCTCCCGCACCCTTTCCAGAAACTGCTCCGGGGACTTGACCTGGCCCAGGACTTCGGCCAGGAGCCCGTCGTCGTTCCTGGCGGCGAGCACGCCCTCAGGGATGTTCCAGAGCTGCGCGAACCGCTGATTGAACGTCATGACCCTCCCCACGAGGCCAACCACCAGGAGTCCGTCACCCGTCGACTCCAGTGTGGACCGCAGGATCGAGACCGTGCGCTTGATCTCCTCCTCGGCCTGTTTCTGCCCGATCGCATAGCCCACATGGCGCGCGATCGTCTGGGCCAACTGGATTTCCTCTTCGCCGAACGGATGCACCGAATTGAAATACACCATGAACTTTCTCAGCAGCCGGTTTTGATACTCCAGAGGAATGAATCCCAATGCGCGGATGCCTTCCTTGGCAAATTCGGGAGCCAGTGTTTTCCCGTCCTCCCATTCTTCTGCATCAGGCACCAGGATGGGTTGGGCATTTGTTTCATCGGCAGTCCACGGAGAATGCCCGGTAAAGCGTTCGATATACGCTTCTGAAATTCCACGCGATGCCTTGAAGCGGATGACGCCATCGGGATCGAACAGCAGGATGGATGCACGATCGCAGCCGATCGTTTGCTGGAGCGTGTTCAGCGCCTCTGCATAAATTTGTTCGATTTGTTCGGCATGGCTGACCGCCTCACTCAGATGGGCCATGGATCGGGTCATGGCGAGGTGTTTTCGAAGCAGCTTTTCTTCCTTCTCCTCGGCCTCCTTCCGCTCGATGGCGGAGGCGATGCGCTGCGCGACAAAGGTCAGGATCTTCTTGTCCTGCTCCGAGTGCCGCACGCCTTCCGTGTAGCTCTGGACGACGAGGACCCCCATTGTGCGGTCCGCCGTCTTCAGAGGAACGCCCAGCCAGCCCACTGAAGGGGCCCCGACCAGGTGCACTTCGCCACTTGCTTGCAGCTCGGCGAAGGACTCGGCAGTGACGAGCAAGGGCTCGCTAATGGCACTTCGGAAATTTTTGCGCGGTCCGCCCGAAGACGGGTTACTCCCGCCAGCCCTG
>CAZFQH010000425.1:0-4107 GCA_964520805.1 uncultured Acidobacteriota bacterium
AAGCAGAATCGCGGTGGCGACGCGCTGTTGAGTGGCGAGAAGATCCTCGCCTCGGACCACCAGGTCGACTTTCTGGTCGAAGTCATCCACGACCACCGCGAACTGATACGTCCAGTTTCCCTGCCGATCGCGGATCAGGACATCGCCCGTCTCCTCGGCAGGGTTCTGAGTCAATGCCCCCAGCCGCAGGTCGTCGAACCTCACCGTCATTGGCTCGATCCGGAGGCGCCGACCTGCCTCAGTGTCGCCATCCACAGCCCGGCCGCGGCAGGTGCCCGGGTATCGTCTTTCACCGCCGGATGTGAGGTCAGAAACCGATAGCGCCTTCCGCGAACACCCGCACGCGTAAACGAGACCCCGGGCTTTCAGATCCTCCATCGCTGCCAAGTACAACCGGCCGCGATCAGACTGCCGAGTGAAGGGCTCGTCAGGCGAGAGCCCCAGCCACTCGAGATCATCGAGAATGGCAGCTTCGAATTCAGGTCGCGATCGGGTCCGGTCGTGGTCCTCGACACGCAGTAACACCCGGCCCCCGAAAGCGCGGGCCACGCCCCAGACCATGAGGGCGCTCGCCACATGACCGAGGTGCAGAAGGCCCGTGGGGGCGGGGGCGAAGCGTGTGGTGAAACCGGGCGCCGGCGCCCGCACGCGAAGGGACCCGATCAGCGCTTCACCGCGATGCCCACCACTTCGAAGCGCGCGCCGAACAGAAGCGCTCCCGAGCCGAGGAAGGCCCGCGCCGGGAACTCCCTGGTGAAGTAGGTGCGGTAGACCGCGTTGAAGGCGTCGTAGTGTTTGACATCGGAGCAGTAGATCTGCACGCTGACCAGATCGTCCATGGTCATCGAGGCGTCGGCAAGCTGCTTCTTTACCGCGTCCATCACCAGCTTCGCTTCTTCGGAGACGTCCGCGGGCGGCTTCCGATCCGGTCCAAGGCCCAGCTGGCCCGACAGATACAGCGTGTCGCCTACTTTCACCGCGCCGGAAAAAGGCGGCTCGGTCTTGTTGAGGGCGTTGGACCTGGGACCGATGAAGGTCCTCGGAGTCGAGGCCAGGGTGGTCGTGGCCACGAGCAGCAAGCCGGTGGCGAGGATGTGGAACTTGTTCATGGGGCTCCTTTTTGAAGTGCCGGAGGGAAGACCAGTACCGAGGCGTGAGACTAATACACCCGCCTCCTAATAATGTTCTGCAGACCGTGATGATCGAGCAGATCGAGCGCGGTTACGACGAAACATCGCGGTGATATTCGTCGACTCGAACATCCCGATGTACCTTGTGGGGGCGGCGCATCCCCACAAGGCCGATGCCCAGCGTCTGCTTGAAGGAGCCGTCGCCTCGGGTGATCGTCTGGTGACCGACGCGGAGGTCCTTCAGGAGATTCTCCATCGCTACGTGGCCATTAACCGTCGCGACGCCATTCAGCCCGCGTTCGACGCCGTGAACGATCTCGTGGACGAGGTCTTCTCCATCACGCCCGTCGATGTTGAGCGGGCGAAAGCATCGTGTTCGGCAACCGCCGCCTCTCCGCGTGCGACGCCCTTCGCGCGGCGGTCATGGAGCGCGAACGGATCGAGCGCATCATTGAGCTTCGATTCCGGCTTCGACTCGCTGTCGGGCGTCGTCCGGCTCGGGCGCTGAATCGCCCGCCGCAAAATGGAGACGAAATGCCATCAGCCACAACGGCGGCGCACATGGTCAGTCAACCTGAAATCACCGGCGCGACAAGGTTGATGACGGCCGTCGTGGCCGCGCTCGTCAATAGCCCGACCTCGCGAGCTACCCGCTGAGCCAGGTTCCCGACGAAGCAGCCCCCATTGTGCGCGCGCTGCTCGCCGCCAGGCGCCGACCTCACGCACTGGCGCGCTCACCGTAACCGTCACGTATCCCACGTCGTTGGGGGCCGGCCCGTTCGACGGCCGCGTGCTGTTCCTCGGGGCGAAGGACGACGACGCCGAGCCGCGGTTTCAGATTTCCGACACCGGCCGCGCCGGATTCATCCATTCGGGGAGGAAGAGCGGGTTACGTCAACAATGGCGTCTGGACAAATGATCGCATCTCGGGGAGGGGGAATCAACCATTGGTCGATCCCCCTTACCAGACCCAGAGGGACGCGCCTACGGGTGTTGTATCTGCCCCTTGAGAGCGTCTGGAAGAGAGTCCCAAACATGGGGATGCGACTCCACGAGGCGCGCGATATCCGCGAGGTCTTTCAGGCGTTTGCTCTGACGCCTCGCGGGTTCGGACCACGCCTTTTCAGCAGGGAAACCGTGCGGTCAATGGCGCTCGACACCACAACGAAATCGACATCCTGCGTGACCATGGGCTGCGCGGCCCAGTGATTGACGGCCACGCCGCCGATGGCGCACCACGCGACGTCGGCCCGTTCGCGACAGTCGACGAGACGCATGACGTCGTCGGTGCCGCCGACCGTCTGCCACGACCCGCAGAGCCAGAGCCTTGACCTTGGCCTGCGCCTCCAGCTGGGTTTCGCCCAAAGCATGGCCGACTCCAACCTCCCCTCCTTCATCCTGGTCCGTCGCCGACCTTCTTCGCGGCGACTACGTGGTGATGAAGGAAACCGCCGAGCGCGCGATGACTCGCAAGTTGGCCCGGGCGCGGTGCTTCTTCCCTATCACGGGTTCAAGCGTCACCTTCACCGTTCGAGCCGCCGAAACGGCATCGACTGCATTCACTCAAGCTCGCCTAGAATGCACATATGGCTGAACCAACCTCATATCTCACCGTCCGCCGCGTGCCCAGAGCCCTGGTGTCGGCCCTTTCCCGGGAACGACGCAGACGCAACGCTTCGCTGAACGCGACGGTCATCGGCCTCTTGAGTCACGCTCTGGGCGTCGAGACCCTGCAGGAGCAGCGCTCCAATGGGCTCGCGAAGCTTTCGGGGAAATGGACCAGCGACCAGATGCGGGCGTTTAGGAAGGCCACGGCAGCGACCCGGACGATCGACCGGGAGTTCTGGCGTTGAGCCGTTACTGCCTCGACACTTCCGCGTACAGCCAGTTCAAACGGGGTCACGCTCCCGTGGTGGCTTTGATCGACAGCGCCGAGTGGATCGGCGTGCCCACGATTGTGCTAGGCGAATTGTGGCTTGGCTTCGGACTTGGCGATCGCGCCAAGCGAAATGAACGCGAACTGCAGGAGTTTCTTGCGAACCGAGTGGTGGACGAGCTACCGGTCAGTCGCGAGGTCGCCCGTCTCTTCGGCCAGATGGCGAGCAGCCTAAGGCGGCGCGCGACACCTGTGCCCACGAACGACATCTGGATTGCCGCCACCGCCGCGAACAGCGGGTCTATCTTGATCACCTACGACGAAGATTTCCGGAGGATTGACCAGGTCGAATCCCTGATCCTCGCGGCTCCGCGAGCGTTGGCGAAGCTCTTGCGTCGCGGTCCTGGCTAGGCCTGATCGGAAAGGTCGCCCACGCCGGTGACGGTCTCAGTACCCAGGCCCTGAACTCCGAGGCCATCATGGCCCAGACCGGCCGCAGCGCGGCTTGACGACCGCGCTCGGCAAAGTGGACAATCCACATACCGGCCCCGCCTGGTCGGACCCCCATGACAACCCCAACCGTGCAACTCGACGTCGAGCTCGAACAGCTGGCGCTGCGCGCCGTCCGCAACGCCTGGTTCGAGATCAACGGCAGCTACTTCGCGCACGCGCTGCGGCCGCCCGCTTTCGCGCTTTCCGACACCGTCGTGCGCCTCGGCCGCTGGGTCTCGGGCGAGCGCACGATCGAGATCTCGCGCCCACTGCTGCTGGCGCAGCCATGGGGGGTCGTGGTCGAAGTGCTCAAGCACGAGGTCGCGCACCAGTTCGTCGACGAGGTGCTACAGGTGCGCGACGATGCGGCGCACGGCGCAGCGTTCCGGCGGGTCTCCAGCGAGCGCGGCTTCGATGCACGCGCCGCCGGCATGCCGGCCCCGCCTGGCGCCCGGGATGCGGCGACCGAGCGGGTGCTGGAGCGCGTCGCCAAGCTGCTCGCCCTGGCGGGCAGCCCGAACGAGCACGAGGCGCAGGCGGCGATGAACGCGGCGCAGCGTCTGATGTTGAAGCACAACCTCGAGAGGGTGCGCTCGGGCGCGCGGCGCG
>CAZFQH010000426.1:0-4104 GCA_964520805.1 uncultured Acidobacteriota bacterium
GTCATAAATCGAGCGGCCCTGCGCAGCCGGCACCCGGATCTCGGTGAGGATCTCCGCGGGTTCGCGTGAGTTCTCAACCAGGGCGCTTTTGGCCGGCAACTGGAAAAACTCGGAGGCCGCCACCGTGCGCGGGCCTTTGGGCCCATCGAAGACAAAGCTGGCATTGAGGGCCACGAGCGCCACCGCGGCGTTGGAAGGGTGCACGGCGTAGGAAGGGCCACCGCCGAAAATCACGTGGTAGCGGTTTTCGCCGCCCACTGCGTAGCAGACGTCTCCCCCCTTCTTGAGGCACTGATACTCCTCGAGCCGGTAGTACCAGCAGCGTGGCCGCTGCAGCAGGTTGCCCCCCACCGTGGCGACATTGCGCACCTGCGGCGAGGCGGCTTCGGCCACCGCGACCGCGAGCGCAGTGTGCGTCTTCCTCACTCGCTCGTCGGTGGCGAGGTCGGCGAGTTTGACGAGAGCCCCGATGCGAAGCGCGCCGTCCGACTCGACCTTGATGTCGGCGAGACCCGGAATCCCCTTCAGATCGACAATGCGGGGCGGCGATTCGAGGCGCTCTTTCAGGTGGTCGATGAGGTCGATCCCACCCGCTTTGTAGGTGCTCCAGGGTTTCTCCTGCACAAGGTCCTTCGCCTGGGCGAGGGTGACGGGCTTGGCGACTTCGAAGCGATTCATCTGAGTTAAGCCCTCCGCCGGGCTTCGGCGAGTGCGGCCAGCATGCGATCTGGAGTGATGGGAAGCGTGCGCACCCGAGCGCCGGTGGCATTGAAGATGGCGTTCGCGACCGCGGCCAGAGTGGGAACGCTCGGCGGCTCGCCGATCCCGGCGGTGGAGGTGTTATTGCCGAGATTGGCGACCGGGGTGAGGATCGAGACCGCCTCGAACATGTCCGTGGGCATCAGAATCTTGTAGGACTCGAGGTTTGGATTCACCATGGTGCCGTAGCTGCGATCGAGGATCCGATTTTCGAAAAGGGCCCACGAGGCCCCCTGGATCATCGAGCTGATGACCTGGCTTTCCGTGGTGAGGCTGTTAACCGGAATTCCGCAGTCATTCACCGACACCATCTTGATGACCTTGATCTCGCCGGTCTCCGTATCGACTTCCACCTCGCAGAATTGGGTCCCCGCGATCTCCTGGCGGAAGAGTTCGTACTGCTTTTTCCTTTCCGCGGTCGCCGCTATTTGTTCGCCGGCGATTTTCCCGGCCGCCTGCTTGAACGTGAGGCTCCTGGCCGGCTTCGCCGTCACAAAAACCTTGCCGCCCCGAGCGTCCATTTCCTGGGGGCTCACCCCCAGTGAAGGGGCGGCCGCGGCGAAGAGTTTTTGCTTCGCGTCGTGGGCGGCCATGCGGACGACGGGCGCCACCGAATTCGTGGTGTTGCTGCCCCCCGAACCCGGACCCTCGGGCCAACGGGTGTCGCCCACGTGCATCGTGATGTCTTTCGGCTGCAGCCCCAGTTCCTCCGCGGCCACGATGGCCATGGCGGTTCGGAAGCCGCTGCCGATGTCCTGGGCGCCCGAGAAGCACTCGACCGATCCATCGCGGTGAATGCGGACCTCGCAGCCGACGCCGCTGCCTCGGGCCACCACGTTCCATTCCCCGTTGGCCATTCCGATGCCGCGGACCTTCCCTAAGCGGGGGGAAGCTGCGCCGCTTCCCCCCGAGCCCCCCTCGGCTCCGCGCCGGAGTGAATCCGTCGCTCTGCCGGTTTCGGCTGCGTAAACACCCGCCTTTTTGTTGCGACGCTCCCACCCGATGGCCTTGGCACCGATGCCGTACTGCATTTGCCGGACCGGGGAGGGATCGTTTTTCTTCCTCAACTCCAACGGGTCCATGTGGAGTTTGTCGGCCAGTTCGTCGATGGCGGACTCCAGCGCGAACGCCCCCTGGGGATGCCCGGGAGCGCGCAGCGGAGCCGCGGGGCCGGCATTGGTGAAGACGCTGTGGTCTTCGCCCAGGATGTTCGGAGTGTTCTGGTAGAGGTTTCCCAGGGGGGCTGCGGTGCCGGCGCCGGGGGCGATCCCCGCCGATCCGAATGAGCGGTGATGGATCGCAGTGAGCGACCCATCTTTCTTCGCTCCGATGTTCACGGTGATAAGGGCGGAAGGGGCGTTGCCGGCGCAGAGATGTTCCTGCTTCCGGTCCAGCATCAGTTTGACCGGAGCCTGCGCCTTCCGGGCCAGGATGCAGGCCACCACGGCGAACTGGCTGCCGGTGGCGGAAGGTGCCAGTTTGCCGCCGAAGCCGCCACCCATGTGTTCGCAGATCACCCTAATCTTCGTCCTCGGTATGTTGAGGGCTTCGGCTATACCCTCCTTTACGGTGAATACGCCCTGGGTGGAGGCGTAGATGGTGAGTTCGTCTCCGTCCCATTGCGCAAGCACGCCGTGGGGTTCGAGAGGTGCGTGGGTGTGGGTGGAGACGCGGTAGGTGGCTTCAACACTGACCTCGGCGTCGGAAAGACCCTGGGCGACGTCGCCCCGTTTCAGACCGCGACCGGTGATGGGACCGAGGATGTTCCCATTGCGTGGAATCGTGGGGTTGCCGGGCACCTGTTCCAGGCTGTAGACGGGCGGCGCTCCCGGCTCCATGGCCTTCTCGAGGTCGGTGACGAACGATTTTTCCTCATAGGTGACCTGGATCAGGCGGGCGGCATCTGCGGCAATTTCCGGAGAGATGGCGGCCACCGCGGCGATATCCTGGCCGGCGAAGCGAACGGTGCGGGACTCGGTGGTCCACACGGCCTTGACGCCTGGAAGGCTCTCCGCCTTCGAGGTGTCGATCTTGACCACCTCGGCATGGGGGACCGTCGAGCCCAGCATCCGCCCCCACAACATTCCGGGGAGTTTGATGTCGTAGGTGTACTTCGCGCGGCCGGTGACTTTGAGCGGTCCCTCGAGTCGCGGGTAGCGGCCTTTCATTGCGCTGAACTGGGTGTCGAGATCCCAGGGCTTGAGGTCGCCTACCGCCGGATTGATGTCCATCTCCACCGGATGGCCGTCAAAGCCGGCTTTCGCCTTCATCTTGACGGTGGGAATGGGCGGCGGAGGAGGTTGAGTGGGCTGCTGAGCCATGACTATTCGCCCCTCTTCGCGGGTTTGCCCGCCGCTTTCGCGGCCGCCATGTTCTTCGCGGCGGTGTTCACCGCATCGAAGATGCGGCTGTAGGTCCCACAGCGGCACAAGTTGCCGGCAAGACCCGCCTTGATTTCATCCAGTGATGGAGAAGGATTTTTCTTGAGCAAAGCGGTGCAACTCACGATCATCCCTGGCGTGCAGAAGCCGCACTGATAGCCGTCACATTCTACGAAGGCCGCCTGAACCGGGGAGAGTTTTTCGGGTGTCCCGAGCGACTCCACCGTGGTGATTTCGTGGCCCACGGCGTCCCAGGCCATCAGCATGCAAGCGTTCACGGTTCGCCCATCCATCAGGACCGTGCACGCCCCGCAACCGCCGCGGTCGCACACTTCCTTGGCCCCCGTGATCTCGAGCTCATTGCGGAGGGCGCGCAGCAGCGTCACTCGTGGCTCCACCGTCACCTTGCGCGGAGCGCCGTTGACCGTGAGCGTGATGGTTGAAGGCTCCGGCCCGAGCATCTCGGCCTTTTTTTCCTGGGCCTCCGCAGACACTCCCGCCACGGCCGCGCCGGCTCCGGCGGTCTTGATGAAGGAGCGTCTCGAAAACCTCGACGCGGGTTTATCCGACAAGGCCATGCTTTTTCTCCAAACTTCTGACGGTGGCGACCAACGCCCGGAACCCGTTTCTCCGGCGATTCAACGATACCCGCGTAGGAAAGGTCAAGTAAGGGGAGGCTCAGCTCTGCCGCGAGGGCACCCAGGCGGTGGTTCGCCCTCCCACGGTATCGTGAACGATCGCCTCGCCCCGGCCCGTGGTCGAGCCCGTCACCCGTCCCCAGCGATGGTGGAAGAGCCAGGTCCTCGGAAAGCGGTCCGAGTCTGCGTTCACGGACACCGCGAATCGGATCACGCGAAGAAGCGTCGTTCGGACCCGCGCGACCTCCGCCTTGGAAAGACTCGCGGCGGGACGATGCGGCTTCAGCGCGGACCGCGCACGACATCACGCGTGACGTCGACGATTG
>CAZFQH010000427.1:0-4103 GCA_964520805.1 uncultured Acidobacteriota bacterium
CCGATGCTCCACCTCGAGCGGCTCGACGGGAACGAAGTGACGAAGGTCGCTCACTACTACCTGAGCGTCGACGGAATCGCCCGGCCGATGCAGGTGCGCGAGCATGCGTCGTCATACGCGCGAGGAGGGACATCACATGGATAGAATGCCGGTCCGGTCAAGCAACATACGCTCCGTGGGTTATGACCCGGCGTCGAGGACGCTGGAGGTGGAGTTCCACAGCGGCGGACTTTACCAGTACTCCGGCGTGCCGGAGACCATCTACCAGGGCTTCATGCGGGCCGCCTCAAAAGGGTCCTATTTCCACGACCACATCAAGGGTCGGTATCCCGACAGGCAGGTGAGGTAAAGGACATGATAGTAAAGGCCCTTCACGTCAAGAACTTCCGCTCGATCCTCGACGAGGGACTCGACTGCGATAACCTGACGGTTCTCGTCGGGCGCAACGGCACGGGCAAGTCATCCTTCCTGCGAGCATTGGAGATATTCTACGACCCGAAGGCGGCCGTGACGGTGGAAGACTTCTATGCCGAGGACACGAGCAAGGAAAGTGAGATCGCCGTGACGTTTACCGACCTCGGCACGGACGAGAAGTCACTGTTTGCGCCGTATCTCGATGGTGATGATCTTACCGTTGCCAGGGTCTTTTCCATCTCGGCCAAGAAGTCGGGCACCTATCACGGAATGCGGCTTCAGAATGTGGATTTCACCCCTATCCGCGATGCCGATGGCAAGCGCGACATTCTCGCCAAATACAAGGAGCTGCGGCAGCATGGTACGTATTCCGCGCTTCTTGATGTCAAGAATGCCGATGACGCACTTGAAACCATGAAGCAATGGGAGACGGCAAACCCAGGCAGTTGTGCCAAGCAACGCGACGACGGCCAGTTCTTCGGCTTCACGGGAGTTGGCCAAGGCTACCTCGGTCGGCACACACGATTCATCATCATTCCCGCCGTTCGAGACGCAGCGGACGATGCCATCGAGGGCAAGGGGTCGTGCGTCACCGAGATCATGGACCTTGTTGTGCGCCGGACGCTTGCCAACCGGAAGGACTTTGTTGCGCTGAAGGACGAGACCCAGGAGAAGTACCGCGGGATCATGGACCCCGCGAAGCTCACGGAGCTTGCCGGTCTTCAGGCGCAGTTGTCCGATACCTTGCGATGCTACGCCCCCGAGGCGAACGTCTCGCTCGAATGGAGCAAGCTCGTTGACATTGACTTTCCCCTGCCGAAGGCGGAGGTCACGCTTCACGAAGACGGATACAAGTGCTCGGTCCAGCGGACCGGCCACGGTCTTCAACGCGTCTTCATCTTGACCATGTTGCAGCATCTCGTTGCAGCCAAGGGCGGTGAGGGCGCAACCGAAGAAGGCTCTGCATCGGAAACGGAGATCCCCGAACAGGAAGAGCCGCAACTCCCCGGTCTGCTGCTCGCCATCGAGGAGCCTGAACTCTACCAGCATCCAAGCCGCCAGCGGTACATGGCGGCTGTCCTTCTGAAGCTCGCGCAGGGCGCGATCCCAGGCGTGGCAAGGAAGACGCAGGTGCTCTACACGACCCACTCCCCTCTGTTCGTCGGCCTTGACCGCTTCGAGCAAGTCCGTCTCTTGCGGAAAGCCGACGATGCCGCCGGGAAACCAAGGGTGACGAAGGCCGTCAAGGCGGGATTCGACGCTGTGGCCGACGAACTGTGGGTTGCCAGTAGCAAAAGCGGCAGCAAGTACACCGGCGATACGCTTCGCCCCCGGCTTCAGGCGGTCATGACCCCGTGGGTCAATGAAGGTTTTTTCGCCGACGTCGCAGTGTTGGTCGAGGGCGAGGGTGACCGAGCCGCCATCCTCGGCGCGGCAACATCGATGAAGCATGATTTCGACGGTGCCGGCATCTCGGTCATCCCCTGTATGGGCAAGAACAACCTAGACCGTCCGCTGGTCATCTTCCGGATACTCGGGATTCCCGTCTACGTCATCTGGGACGGCGACCACGGCGAGAAGGAGGCGAAAGTAGAAGACAACCGCAGGCTTCTACGGCTCGTTGGTCAGCCGGAAGAGGACTGGCCCTGTGGCGTGAAGGACGGGCACACCTGTTTCAAGACCGATCTTGAGGAGACGCTTGCCGAGGAGATCGGGAAAGACCTGTTTGGCCGACTGCTCTCGGAAGCTCAAGTTCAGCTCGATATCGCGAAGCAGAAGGACGCACTAAAGAATCCTGCCGTGCTCCGGTGGATTGTTGAAGGGGCCTCCGCCGAGGGCAGGACGAGCCCGACTCTCAAGGGCATTGTCGAGAGAATCGTTGCCTTAAAGGCTCAACGAGGGGGAGGGCAATGATCCCCAAGGACTGCAAGCGCCTCGCCGAGGTGGACTTCCCGATCGCGGAGGTGTCGCGGCACGCGGCGCGGGAGAAGTCGATCCGGCACGGACATCCGAGCACCCTGCACCTGTGGTGGGCGCGGCGGCCGCTGGCGTCGAGCCGGGCGGTGCTGCTCGCGTTGCTGTGGCCGGACCCGTGCGATCCGCTCTGCCCGACGGAGTTCAAGGACCAGGCGCGGAAGCTCTTGCCGCAGGTGGGCGGCTGCAATCCGGGCACCACGGACCAGAACCTGCGCAAGGCGCTGCTCAAGTTCATCGCGGACTTCGCGAACTGGGATAACGCGGCGCAACGCACCTATCTCGAGGTGAGCCGGGCGCTGGTGAAAGCGGCGCACGGCGAGGAGCCGCCGCTGGTTGTGGACCCGTTCGCGGGGGGCGGCTCGATCCCGCTCGAGGCGCTGCGGCTCGGATGCGAGGCGTTCGCGAGCGACCTGAACCCGGTCGCCTGTCTGATCCTCAAGGTGATGCTCGAGGACATTCCGCGCCACGGGCCAAAGCTCGCCGAGGAGTTGCGCCGCGTCGGGGCGGAGATCAAGTCGCAGGCGGAGAAGGAGCTGGCTGATCTCTATCCGAAGGACTCGGACGGCGCGACGCCGATTGCCTATCTCTGGGCGCGCACCGTGCGCTGCGAGTCACCGAACTGCGGCGCGGAGATCCCGCTCGCGCGTTCGTTCTGGCTTTGCAAGAAGCCGAAGCGCCGGCGGGCGCTCCGCCACCGGGTCGAGCGACCCAAGGGGCAAGCCCCGCGCATGGAGCTCGAGGTCTTCGAGCCGAAGACCGAGAAGGACGTGCAAGGCGGCACGGTGACACGCGCGAAGGCGAGCTGCGTCTGCTGCGGCGCGGTGTTACCGCCCGACCGCGTGCGCGCGCAGCTCGCCGCGGAGCGCGGCGGGGCGGACGTGGTGTTCGACGCCCAGGGCCGCCGCACCGGTGGGGCACGCATGCTCGCGGTGGTGACGCTCAGGCCCGGCGAGGCGGGACGGCACTACCGGCTGCCGAACGAGCACGACTACGAGGCGGTGCGTAAGGCGCATGCGCGCGTCGCGAAGCTGCTGGAGGAGTGGGAGCGCGGCGGGAAGCAGGGCCTCTGCCCGGTGCCGGATGAGCCGACGCCCGTCGGTGGCGGTTCTGGAGCGGGCCGCGCGTTCAGCGTGCAGCGGTATGGCATGCTCCAGTGGGGCGACCTCTTCACGGCGCGGCAGAAGGTGTCGTTGGTTGAGCTCGGACGTCTTTTGCAGCGAGCGGGAGCGTTTGCCCGACCACTCTCGCTGTCTCTCGGAAAGCTCGCTGACCTCGCCAATACCGTTTGCCCATGGGAGGCGATCGCAGAGTGTCCCCGCAACGTCCTTTCCAATGGGCGATTGAAGCCAGGTTGGAACTTCGCGGAGGGCGTTACCACCTCTGACGCGAGCGGGGGCTTCGCCACGTGCGTTGAGAATCTCGCGAGCGGGGTCGAATCGGTGAAAGGTGTTAGCTCGAGCGCTCGACCTGAGGTTGCATCTGCTCAGACATCCCCTCTTCCTAGCGAAGCTGCGGCCGTGTGGTTCACCGATCCCCCATACTACGATGCCATCCCCTACGCGGACCTTTCTGACTTCTTTTATGTCTGGTACCGGAGGATCGTGCCAACGCACGTCCCGGCGGACCCATTCGACCCTGCGAATACGCTGACACCTAAAGGCCTAGAAGCTGTTCACGATGAGACCAAGCGTGTTGATGGACGGCAGAAGGAT
>CAZFQH010000428.1:0-4099 GCA_964520805.1 uncultured Acidobacteriota bacterium
GAAGAGTCCCAGGCGAACATCCGCGGAAACGGTGTCGGAGATGCTGGGTGCAAAGCGCGCGAGCGCTTCCACCAGATCCACGCGGCGGTGAAAGTTGTGTTCGGCATCGACGTTCGCGTGGGCCCGGAACGTGAGGTTGGGGCGGGCATCAAACCGTCCCAGGAAGGCCGCCTGGGCCAGTCTCGCCTGAACTGTGCGAGGCTGATCTCCGTACCGCGTCTTTCCGAATCCACCATCGAGGAAGCTGGTGGATGGGGGCGTCGTCACGAGCCGACCGTCGAGGACCAGATTGAATTGGAACCGATCAAAGGCCTTTGCAGGCGCAGACGCGAGCAGGGCGCAGGTCAAGAGGCCGGCGCCGGTCCACCAGGTTTTCGAGAACATCGCGCTCATCCGCCCGAATCCGCGGTCTCGGCGTCTTGACCCGGAGGCGTGGCATCTTCGAGGTGGTCGAGATATCCCTCCGGCAGCGCCACTTTCTGGGTTCCCGCACTCTTGCCTCGGGCCACGCGAATAGCGGCCGGCGGGAAAGGTGTGAGCGGATCCACCAGTGCGATCGTTTCCTCGAGATGTTCGAGCGACTCAACCCGCATTAGAGCGTCGCGCAAGGGGGCCGACCCCGGGAAACACTTCGTGTACCACGCGGAATGCTTCCGGAACGCACGCATGCCCGGAAGTTCGCCCATGAAAGCGGCGAGGCCCCGCGCATGCCTCATCATCGTCACGGAGATTTCGCCGAAGTTCGGCGGATCCTGAGGTTCGCGCCCGGCGAAGACGTCGGCGAGGTCGCGGAAGAGCCAGGGCCTCCCAAGACACCCGCGACCGACGACCACGCCGTTGCAGCCGGTCTGGCGCATCATGCGAAGGGCATCATGCGCCTCCCAGATGTCGCCGTTTCCGAGCACGGGAATCTCGCGCACCGCTTCCTTGAGCTCGGTGATGGCGTTCCAGTCGGCCTCGCCGTCGTAAAGCTGGGCGGCGGTGCGGGCGTGCAGAGCGATCGCAGCACAGCCTTCGCCCGCGGCGATGCGCCCGGTCTCACGAAAGGTGAGCAGGTCGTCACTGATGCCCTTGCGGAACTTAATGGTGATCGGGGTCGAACCGGCGTTCTTCACGGCTGCGCTTACGATGCCGCGGAGGAGATTCGGTTTCAGGGGCAGGGCGGCGCCGCCGCCTTTCGAGGTGACCTTTCGCACCGGGCAGCCGAAGTTCATGTCGATGTGGTCGACGCGGCCCTCGCTGACCAGAACGCGGACCGCCTCTCCAACGTAATGGGGATCGACGCCGTAGAGCTGAAGCGACCGCACGGTTTCATCCGGTGCGAAGCTCGCGAGCAACTCGGTCTTGGGGTTGCCATCGACGAGCGGGCGGGCCGTGATCATTTCGCTCACGTAGAGGCCCGCTCCGAACTCGCGGCAGATCGACCGGAAAGGAGGATTGGTGACGCCGGCCATCGGAGCCAGGACCACTGGGGGCTCCACTGCGATCTTCCCGATGACCAGAGGCGCGAACTCCCCCGGGCGGGCGAGCGGAACCTCGCGGTTCAGTGCCGAGACGTACGCGGAGTTCAATGGGCGGCGGTGCTGGCGGAAGCGCCAGACTCGATCCAGCCGCCGCCGAGGCAAACGTCGCCGGAGTAGAACACCGCGGCCTGACCGGGCGTGATCGCGCGCTGCGGCTGGTCGAATTCGAGCGTGACGCCGGACCGCTGCGCGTCCGGGGTGATAGTGACGGCGGCGTCTTTCGCGCGGTAGCGAATCTTGGCGGTCGCGCGCAGCGGCGCGGCCGGCCGCGCTATCGAGAGCCAGTTGACATCCCGAACCGTGGCCCGCGAGGCCAGCAGCGCCTCTTCCGGGCCTATCGTCACTTGCCGCGACGCCGCGTCGATGCCCAACACGTAGAGAGGAATCGGTGAACCCACGCCCAGGCCTTTGCGCTGACCGATCGTGAACTTGTGGACGCCTCCGTGATCGCCGATTCTTGTTCCGCTTTCATCCACAATCGCGCCGGCCGCAAGCGTCGCGCCTTTCCGGTTCTTCTCGACGAATCCCGCGTAGTTGTCGTCCGGGACGAAGCAGATCTCCTGGCTCTCGGGTTTGTCCGCGGTGGCCATGTTGAGGCCCCTGGCGATCTGACGAACCTCGGCCTTGTGCAGGTGGCCGACCGGAAAGACCGCGGCCGCGAGCTGGTCCTGAGTCAGTCCGAAAAGGAAGTACGACTGATCCTTGTCGGGATCGGCGCCGCGCAGGAGCCGGTAGCGTCCGGTCGAAGGATCCTGATCTTTTCGCGCGTAGTGGCCTGTCGCTACGTGTTCGATTCCAAGGGCACGGGTGCGGGCCAGCAGGGAGTCGAACTTCACGTCCGTGTTGCAGTTGGCACAAGGCAAGGGAGTGCGACCCTCGGCGTAGTCTTTCACGAACGGCTCGATGACTCCTTTGCGGAAGGCCTCCTCGAGGTTCAAGACGTAGTGGGGCAGGCCGAGTTGGGAGGCCACGCGTTTGGCGTCGTGGAGATCGTTGAGCGCGCAGCACCGCCCGAAGGACGATCCGTGCCCCTCTGTCTGATCATGGAGCTGCATCGAAATCCCCACCACATCGTGGCCGTCCTGCTTCAGCAGGGCCGCCGCGACGCAGGAGTCGACGCCCCCCGACATAGCCACAACAACGCGCATAGCCGTAGTTTACCGTGGCCCCCTTGAACGACGGGCCGGGGGATACCAGTGGCTGAGTCCATAAAACGCCGTTCGGTCGAGCGCGCAGCCTGGCCTGGGCCAAGCCACCGGTGCCTCACGACCGTGAAGTGTCGATCGCACTTCAAGACGGACATCCCTCAGCGCTCGCCCAACAGCGCACGACCACTAGACCGCTTCGACGGACGCGAGAAGAGGCTGGCCCCCCACTCGTACCCCCCCCCGTTCGAACTTTTGGACTCCACTCTCCGTTATTGTTCTGTAACCTTAAGGAGACTCCCATGACATCGATAATTCCCGGCTACAAGACCTTCCAGGCGATCAAGTTCCTCATCACGGGGCCCATGATCGTGGCCATGTTGTTCGTCATCAACCTGATGACCTCGCCGGGGAACTGGTGGTTCCAGTGGGCGGCGTTTGGAATCGGCATCGCCTGGTTCATCAACCTGATGCGGGTGCTCCGATCGATCGTAGTGGTCGGCGGTCTGGCCGCACTTGGGTACCTCGCCTATCGGCACTTCACCAAGCAGCCCACGACGATGCCTTTAGACCTCGCGTAAGTCGCAGATTCGCCAGCCGGCCGCCGGTGGCGGTTCAATCGACGCTACAATTACCTCGTTTCCCGGGCGCGCCGCGTATCGGTGCGCCCTCCGCCATTTAATCTCCAAACGAACGAGGAATCTCCCGCATGTCCATCCAGGTCGGCGACCGCTTGCCCGAAGCCACTTTCACCACCATGACCGCTGATGGTCCGAAACCACTCACCACGGCCGAGGTCTTCGCCGGCAAGAAGGTCGTTCTCTTCTCGGTTCCCGGGGCTTTCACCCCCACTTGCTCCAAGCAGCACCTGCCGGGCTATGTGAAGCAGGCGGACGATCTGAAGTCCAAAGGAGTGGCATCAATCGTCTGCCTGGCGGTCAACGATGTCTTCGTGATGGATGCCTGGGCGAAGTCGCAGGACGCGGACGGAAAAGTCGTGATGCTGGCCGATGGGAACGGAGATTTCACGAAGAAGATCGGCCTCGAACTCGACGCATCTAAACACGGAATGGGGACGCGGTCCCAGCGCTTCTCGATGATCGCCGAGGACGGAGTGGTCAAACAGTTGAACATTGAGGCACCTGGCAAGTTCGAGGTTTCGAGCTGCGAGGCCACTGCGCGCCAGCTGTAAGAGCTGCGCCCCTTTCCATTCCCCTAAAAGCCAAAGAACCTCCGGAGAACCAATGCATTCCTCGATGAAGCGACGTCTTCTTGCCACCGGGACGGCTCTCGTATTGGCCCTTACGGCCGTGCCGAAACCCTCGGTCGTCGCCGCGGGCGGCGGCGCTGCTTCGATCAACTCGGCCGATCTCAAGACCTGGCTGACCCAGATCTCGTCGGACGAGTTCGAAGGCCGGGCCACATTCTCGG
>CAZFQH010000429.1:0-4095 GCA_964520805.1 uncultured Acidobacteriota bacterium
TCGCTACGCTCACTGTCGAATCAAGTCGCCCGCTCCAAGTAGGGAGCAACAGCCGACAGGCTGTTGTGACCGGGAGTATGAATCTCTGGTCTCACCCGCGCCGCGGGTTTCGAAGCTGAAGTCAGGCTTCAAGCCTGACTTCACGTCGAGCAGATCGCTACGCTCACTGTCGAATCAAGTCGCCCGCTCCAAGTAGGGAGCAACAGCCGGACCTCCCTCCTTGGGCCAAGGGACCGATCGGCGCACGCGTGAACTCGATTGGAAACCGACGAGCTTCTCAGCAGATGGGAATGTGAGTCCCAGATCTCTCCGCGCCGAAATGGTAGGGGCGGCCCTGGTGGCCGCCCTTCGCCGAGCGATGTGCCAAACCGAGGCGGAGGCGCTGCGTTCACCGTCCGACTCACCGCTCCGCCCCAATTGGGGAGGAACCCGAGCTACCCGAGAAGCAGGCGCGCTCTTCGGAAGGCGGAGTCGCGGTCAGGCAGAAGGTTCTCCGCCCCGAGGCTTGGAAGGAGGCTTTGCAGAATCCGCGAAGGTTGCTCCGGCGCGCCATAGAGGATCAGGGTGTGCTGACGCTTCGCGAGGTGTTCGTGCAGCGTCTCGAGTGTGGTGTAGGCGGTGGTGTCCATGTAGATGACATGTGAAAGATCCAGCATCACCACCGTTTCGTCGGGCTCTTTCTCGAGAAGGGCCTCAAGCTTCTCGGCGGCGCCGAAGAAGAGCGAACCGAACGCCCGGAAGTGGGCGATGCCGGGCTCCCGCGTACCCACCCGCTTCACCTCTGTGACCTCGGCGATGTGCGCGATCAGGATCAATGCGGAGATCAGCATTCCAAGCTCCACCGCGATGGTGAGGTCGAAGATGACGGTGACAAAGAAGACCGAGAAGAGCTTGAGGTTTCGGGTGAACGAGTGCTGACGGAAGGTTCGGAAGACTTCCCATTCGCCCATATCGATGGCGACCGACATCAAGATCGCGGACAGGGCGGCGAGGGGCACATTCTTCGCGAGGGGCGCCGCGATCAGGATGATCAGGAGCAGGACCACCGCATGGATCATGCCGGCAAGAGGAGTGAGCGCGCCGCTCTTGATGTTCGCGGTGGTGCGCGCTATGGCGCCGGTGGCCGGGATGCCACCGAACAGGCCGCTCGCGAAATTGGCGATGCCCTGGGCCATCAGCTCCTGATTGGCGTCGTGTTTGTCCCGAGTCATCTTGTCCGCAACCACCGCGCACAACAAAGACTCGATGGCGGCGAGGATGGCGATCGTGAACGCGGGCACGATGAGATCCCGGAGGTGCGCCAGAGTGACCTCCGGAAGGCCGGGCATGGGAAGTGCGCGCGGTATGCCGCCAAAGCGCGATCCGATGGTTTCAAGCGGCAGGTTCGCGACGGCGGTGAGAGCCGTGGCGGTGACGAGAAGGATGACCGTCGCGGGTGCCCGCCGTGCCCAGTCTTTCGGCCAGGTTCGAAGCAGCACCAGCCCCAGCACCGACATCACGACCGCCGGCCACTGCGCGGTCGGGAGATGGCTTACGAGGGTCTCCACCATGGAGAAGAACTCCGCGGGCACCTTCTCCACGCGCAGGCCGAGGAAGTCACGAATCTGGGCGAGGAAAATCAGGACCGCGATCCCGTTCGTGAAGCCCACGATCACCGGCTGAGGCACGAATCGGATCAGGCCGCCCAGTCGGAAGAAGCCCATGGCCACGAGCATCGCCCCCGCCATCAGCGTGCAGATCACGAGATTGGCCATGCCGTAGCGATCGACGATGCCGTACACGATCACGATGAACGCCCCGGTGGGCCCCCCGACCGCCACCCGGGTGCCGCCGAGCGCCGAGATCAGGAAGCCGGCCACGATCGCGGTGGTGATTCCCGCCTCGGGCTTGACTCCGGAACCGATGGCGAAAGCCATGGCCAGGGGCAGGGCGATGATGCCGACGGTCAGGCCAGCCGAGAGATCGGCGAGGAACGTGTCGCGCGTGATTGTCCGCAGGGCCTCAACGAGGCGCGGCCGGAAGGAGAACCGGATCAAGAGCGACACCTCGGTGCGCGGACTGCCGGGTCTATAGATCCCGTAGTGCGGCTCCCACCGGCATACGCGCGGCGCGAATGGCCGGGGGCAATCCGCCCATCAATCCCATGGTCAGGGCGAAGGCGAGACCGCCCGCGAGAAGCTCCGGTGTGATCTGGAACGCGAACGACATGTGCGAGAAGGTCTGGAAGTTCATGGTGCCCGTGGTGAGTCCGTTCACCGGCAACACCATGATACAACCGAGAATGCCGCCGATCGAGGAAATGAGCAGGGCCTCCAGCGTGAAGGAGGCGATCGTGTTGAGGGCGCCGAAGACCGAACCCACCGCCATGATGATGACCGGGGGAAAACCGATGCCGAGGATCAGCAGCGTGAGCTGTTGGACTCGGTCGCTTCAGCGCGCATTCCGCGATTGACGTCGGGCCGAGAATCGTTCACGGCTCCTGAGCGACGAACAGACTCCGGCCGAAGAGTTCAAAGAGGTCCCGGTAGGTCTCGCCTTCGGTGATCGTCTCCGTTTTCTTGAGCTTGCCGTGTTTGTCGAGGGAGCGCTATTGCAGGGCGATTCGGAGGCGGACGCTCTTGTCGTCGATGGCCGTGATGTTGACGCTTGCCTCCAACTCGTCCGTCTGGTTCAGGGGGATGAGGCCGATGAGACCATACGAGAAGGCGGCACCCACGTACTTAAGAGCCCGCTTGCCCGCACTCGGACGACGGATCACGGCTCGCCTTCCAACCACAAGGCCCAGGTCGGAGTCGGTGCGCTCGATGGTGAATCCGCCATCTTGCAGCATGTCGATCGCCGCCTTCATCGCGGTCCGGCTGTCCAGATCCTCGAACGAGCGGGTCTGGACCTCGCGCACTCCGATGGGCGCGATGGCGAGCCTTTGGAGTCCGGCCGATGCGACGCCCGCGGCCAGGAGAGTAAGGGTCAGCGCAGATGAGAGTCGGGAGAAGGTCGGGCGCATGGCTTCCTCCTAGAACCTGGACAGCCGATAGGAAAAGGACTCGACCGTGCCCTCAGGCCCGAAGGTCACAAGGAGCATGAGCGTGGTCTGGCTGGTCGTCGATTTCTTCTTGCCGCCGCTCACTCCGAGCAGGCCGAGAAATCCGGATCCCGCACCCATGCCACCGCCTCCAGCCTGAACGCCCTGCTCCGTGGCCTCGGTGGAGAAACGGTCGTAAACCCAGGACTCGCGGCCATTGCGCCCCCGGATGACAAGATTGGGGGAGCCCGCGGCTTCGATCACCTCGGTCGCGGACATCCCATTCTTCATGGATCTCTGGATAGCGCCCAGGGTGAGCGCACTCCATAAAGACATAAATATGGGTAGAGTGAACGTATGAAGACGACCATCGAACTTCCGGACGCCCTCTTTAGGTCGGCCAAGGCCCACGCCGCCCAGGAGGGCGTCTCCCTGAGAATCTTCTTTGAGCGCGCGGTGTCCTCCGAGCTCCACCAGAAAACCCGGCCGGAGCCGGACCCGGCGTGGCGCCGATCATTCGGCAGGCTCAAGGACATCAAGGCCGCCACTCGCGAGGTCCAGCAAATCGTGGATCGTGAGTTCTCAAGTATTGAGGCCGACGCGTGGAAGTAGCCCTCGATACGAACGCCGTTTCGGATTTCGCCGCGGGCAGCGACGCGCTGGGCGCGCTTCTCATGCCCTTTCAGAGCCTTGCCCTTCCCGTGACCGTCGTAGGGGAGTACCGATACGGTCTTATGGGCTCGAAGAAGAGAGTCCAGCTGGAAGAATGGTTCGACGAACTCCTGAGGGAGATTCGGGTTTTCGAGGCCACCTCGCGAACCGCTCGCGTCTACGCCCGAGTCCGTCAGCAGCTGCGGGCCGCGGGCACCCCGATCCCGGAGAATGACGTCTGGATCGCCGCAAGTGCCATCGAGCATCGTGTTCCTTTGGTCACCCGCGACAAGCACTTCAAGGTGGTCAAAGGACTGGAAGTCCTCGCCTGGTAGAACCCCGGAATCGTAGGGGCGGCGCTTATGGCCGCTCTGTCGAATCACCCGCGCATCGCAACGGGCACCCACGAGGGGTGCCCCTAC
>CAZFQH010000430.1:0-4085 GCA_964520805.1 uncultured Acidobacteriota bacterium
AGCGAACGATTCGCCCGCCGTGGCGCCGAGTATCACTTCGCTCTGCTCTCCTCCCTTCTCGGCATGCTGGTCCTCGCCTCTGCGCGGGACCTCATCCTCCTCTTCGTGGCCTTCGAACTGATGTCGATCCCGCTCTACTTCCTCACCGGCTTTGAGAAGAAGCAGGACGCGGCAGGGGAGGGCGCGCTGAAGTTCTTCCTGGTGGGCTCGGTCTCCTCGGCCATCCTTCTCTATGGCCTCTCGTTCCTCTTCGGCGCCACCGGCTCCACCGACATCGCGTTGATCGCCGGTGCGATGGCCTCGGGCAACGTGCTTGCGAAGTTCGGCCTGGTGATCGCACTCGCCGGCCTCGGCTTCAAGATCGCCGCCGTGCCGTTCCACATGTGGGTACCCGACACCTACGAAGCCGCCACGACACCGTTCGTGGCCTGGCTTTCGGTCGCTCCCAAGGCCGCCGGCTTCATCGTCATCTTCCGCCTCTACCTCGAAGGCGCGGGCGCCTCCGCTTTAGTTTGGGTGCCTTTGGTCTCAGCCATGGCCGCGCTGACCATCATCGCTGGCAACCTGATGGCCATCCCGCAGACCAACGTCAAGCGGATGCTCGCGTACTCGGGCGTGGCGCACATCGGTTACATGCTGATGGGTCTCGCCGCCACCTCGGCCTCAGGCGTCGGGATGGTCCTCTTCTATCTGGTGGCGTACCTGTTCGGAAACATGGGTGCCTTCCTGGTGGTCCAGGCGGTGGGAACCTCGGAAGGCTCCGACAAGATGGACGCGTACAAGGGTCTCGCCCAGCGTTCACCGGTGCTGGCCCTGAGCCTGCTCGTCTTTCTGTTGTCCCTCGGAGGCATTCCATTCATGGCCGGCTTTTGGGCCAAGCTCTTCATCTTCCGGGCGGTCGTCGACCAGGGCATGTACGGCCTGGCTCTTCTGGGTGCGGTGGCGACCATCGTCGCCCTCTACTACTACCTCGTCCTCAGCAGCCGCATGTACGTCGACGAGCCGGTGACGAAGACCCCGGTAGCCGTCCCGGGCCCGCTGCTCCTCGCCATCCTCGTCTGCGCGGCGGGCACGGTGGTCATGGGCATGTATCCCGAACCGTGGGTTCAGGATGTGATGAAGGCGGCGCGCGGGTTGTTTTAGGCCTCGACGGAATCAGAATCGTGGATCCCTTGGTCGGTTCCTCGGGCACCACATCCGCCTCCCGCACATCGCCAAGCGCGAACCAGTCTGGTCGAAGCGGACAGTCTTGGTGGGATGGGGCATGGTTCCTGTCGGCCGCAGTCAGCCGGCCATGATCTGACGGGCGGCCAGATCGGCCTGGTCCGCCAGGGCCTTGCCCGTTTCGTCCCCTGCCGCACGGGCGGCGAACGCTAGCGCGTGAAGGAAGGAGAGGGAGTTGTGCCGCTTGGCGAGGCCCTCGACCGACTGGAAGGCGGCCCCCCAAGACGCCATCGGCTTCGGGCTGGCGAATCGCCGCGAACCAGCCATCCCAGAATGCGGTGTCCAGGGCGCCCCGGCGGTAGATGAAGACCACGGCGCGGGCGAGGCGCGCGGGCTCGCCGAAGGTGTAGAAGACCGGCCCCGAGGGCGCGATCTGGCTGCCTACCGCCTCCATGAGCGACGGATTCCATCGGCGCCGACTTTGGGATTAACGCCGAGTTGGAGCACAAGATCGGCGCCGTGGGCGACTCCGTGCCGAAACCCCTCCCGAGCGTCGAAACCGCGATAGTCGTTCACCCGGATGAGGCTGGTCGCCGCGAGTTCGACCAGGGCCTGCCGGACCTCATCGGAAAAGACCGGCTCGATCCGGTCGGCTCGACTCACCTCGGAAAGGACAAGGGCGGCGAACGGCAGGCGGAAGCCGGCGGCATCGTTCTCGCCGGCGAGGGTTTCGCGCAGGGAGTCGCCGAGGGCCAGGATGGTCGCAGGAGTGAGGGCTTTGCCGCGCAGCCAGCGGGACAGGCCCTCGAACACCACGCCGTCGCGGATGGCGGGATCGGGGTCGGCCAGGCAGGCGAGGAGGCGCACCGCCATGGCATTCCGCTCGTCGGCGGAGGCGATCTCGAACTTCTGTTCCTTCAGCTTCAGGAGGTCCGCCCTCGTGATGCCTGAAGGCGGGCATGTTGCTCCTGGCGCGGGTGTGGTTTGACCTTGGGGGACGGAGTTCAGGAGGAAAAATGATGCGACGAGCAAGGGCAGGGAGGCCATCACGCGAGTCCTTCGGGGATCAGGGGCGATCTAAGGAGTCTGATCACCCAGAGTGAAAAGAAATGTGGACCCGGTATCGGTACCGTCGGACTCTACCCAGATTCGGCCACCGTGAACTTCGACGATACGTTTGACCAGGGCGAGGCCTATGCCCGTGCCCGGACTCCGCGGGTCCAGCTTGTCGAAGAGGTTGAACACGCGATCGTGATACCGGTGGTCGATTCCGGCTCCGTTGTCGCGCACGAAGAAGGTGATTCGGCCATCCCCGTCGGTTCGCGCGCCGATGGTGATGCGCGGGGCTTCCTGGTTTCCCATGAATTTGGCCGCGTTGTCGATCAGGTTCTGCACAACCTCCACCATCCGGTCGCGATCGACGCGCACCATGGGCAGACCCCGCTCAACCTCGACCGCGATCTTCGCGGCGGTGACCCGCCCATGGGTCAGGTCGAGGGCGTCGCGGACGATCGCATCGAAAGGGACATCCTCCGGGGGCTTGGCGAGGCGTCCAATCCGCGAGAGTTCGAGAAGATCGTCGAGCAACTGCTGCATCCTCGAGGTGGATTTGAAGATCCGCGCCATGTCCGATCGGACATCATCGATGCGTCCTGCGACCGCGGCCTCCTCGATGTGGCCCAGGAAGCCGCGGATCGTGATCAGCGGACTCTTGAGGTCGTGCGAAACCGTGTACGTGAACCGCTCGAGCTCCGCGTTCCGGCCCTCAAGTTCATCAATGAGCGACTCCCTTTCCGCCTCGGCGGTTTTCCGTCCGTGGATGTCCTGCACCGCGCCGAAAATCCCGCTCAGTCGGTCGGCGGTTTCGTCCCATACCGGATGAGCGTAAACCCGCACCCAACGAACACTCCCGTTTTTGCAGATCGTTCGCAGTTCGCTTGCGACCGGGCGGTTCTGGCTCAAGGTCTCGAGGTCGCGGTCGTCCTGGCGTAGGTCGCCGGGGTGAACGCTGGCCCGCCATCCACCACGCGCCACATATTCGTCAAAACCGAAACCAGTGATCGCCTCGAAGGCCCCGGCAACCCAGTTAAAGCGGAGGCCGGGTTCCGAGGTGAGGTGGGTCGAGAATACGTAATCCGAGCTGACGCTGGTGATGAGACGGTAGCGCTCCATGCTCTCGCGCAGGGCGTTCTCCGCGGCCCGTCTCTCATCCGCCTCCCGCGCGGCACGGGCGAGCGCATCTTCGGTGAGCGCCACCGCGCGGGCCAGCAGGGCGGAGGTTCCAAGGTAAAAGACGGCCTGAATGACCCAGGCGCCTTGCAGCGCCCGCCCAAGCTCAGGACGTTCCACGGCCTCTCTCCAGAACAACAGCCCGTTGCCGGTCACCGTAAGCAAGGCGAAGGCGAAGGCCTCCCTGCCGCCAAGGAGGAGGCCGGCCATGACGATCATCGCCATCTGAACCACGCTGACGGAGACAAGGGCCACCGAGCCGCTCAGGAAAACCGACAGCGCGGGCGCCACCGTCGACATGGTTATCAGGAAGGTCCAGGAAACCAGCCGGTCTCCGCCCAGGTGAAGGAAATAGCGCAGCAACACGGCGAGGGGCACGGTGGCGAACGCAACCGCACGGACCGCGCCGCTGCCTTCGGAGACGCCCGGATAAAAAAGGCCGAGGGCGCTGGCGACGACTATATGGACGTTCAGGACCCGGCTCAGCAGACGCGGGCGTACGGACCCGGCGTCGTTTCGACCGGGGGGGGCGCAGAAAAAGCGTCGGAGACTCGCCAGCATGCCGTCAGGAATCCTACTCGCCCCGGGGGCAGGGTGGGGATCTTGTCAAGTCTCATCGGGCTGACCGGGCGAGAGAGAATAGGGCGTATCGAAACGGAAGAAGGAGCAAGCATGGGTCTGCAAAGTGTGGT
>CAZFQH010000431.1:0-4076 GCA_964520805.1 uncultured Acidobacteriota bacterium
CGGGCATCGACTGGAAGAGCGAGAAGTTGCAGTAGTAGGTGTCGGTGAGCTGCTTCTCAAGGCCTTCGAGATCGTCCGGAACGTAGGCCAGGTCGCGCACAATCTTCAGAATCCGCTCGCAGACCGCCCAGAAGAGCTGCTCGACCCGGGCCCGTTCGCGAAGTCCGAGCACGCTCAGGATGAAGGCCGAAACCGCCTCCTCTTTGAGCTGCAGGGCGTCGTGATAGCTCTCCTGGAAGTTCTTGATCGAGACGTTCATGTACGTCTCGTAGAGCTGCTGAATGATCCGGTGCTCATTCTCGCCCACCAGTTGAGGGGTCTGGGCGGTGAGGATCTCGTTCGAACCGAGCACGTTGAAGACGAGGACGGAGTGGTGCGCCACGAGAGCGCGTCCGGACTCTGTGACGATGTCCGGATGGGGCACGCCCTTGGCGCTGCACGCCTCGCTGATTTCCGAAACGATGTCGCGCGCGTACTCGGCGAGGGAGTAATTGACCGAGCTGTGGAAGTTGGTCTGGCTTCCGTCGTAGTCGACGCCGAGGCCGCCGCCACAGTCGATGATCCGCATGTTCGCGCCCATCATGTGAAGCTCGACGAAGATGCGCGAAGCCTCGCGCATGGCGTCCCGGATCGCGCGGATGGCGGTGATCTGCGAGCCGATGTGGAAGTGAAGAAGCTGGAGACAGTCGAGCATTCCCTCGCTCTTCAGTTTTTCGACCGCCTCCACCATTTCGCCGGTGGTGAGGCCGAACTTCGAACGATCGCCGGTGGACTCGACCCACTTGCCGGCGCCCTTGGTGGAAAGGCGGGCGCGCACCCCGATGACCGGGCGAACATCGAGTTCACGGGAGCAGGCGAGGATGGTGTCGATCTCCTGCGCGCGATCGACCGTGATGATGACCTGGCGTCCAAGCTTCTGTGCGAGCAGGGCGGTCTCGATGAATGCCTTGTCCTTGTATCCATTGCAGAGGATGTAGCCGTCGGGGTTCTCGTGCAGAGCGAGGGCGACGAGGAGTTCGGGCTTGCTGCCTGCTTCGATCCCGAGACCGTGGGCCGCGCCGTATTCGACCAGCTCCTCCACCACGTGGCGCTGCTGGTTCACCTTGATCGGGTAGACCCCGCGGAACCGTCCCTTGTAGTCGTGTTCGGCTATGGCCGCGCTGAAGGCGCCGAAGAGTTGCTCGATCCGGAACTTGAGGATGTCCGAGAAGCGGATGAGGATGGGCAGGTTGCAGCCCCGGCTCTTCAGGTCTTCGACCAGGTCCTTGAGATCGATCGCTCCTTTGCCGGCGCCCTGGGGCGTCACCTGGACGTGGCCCGCGTCGTTGATGGAGAAGAAGTCCTTCCCCCATCCGTCCACGTTATAGAGCTCGGAGGCGTCTTTAATGGTCCAAGCCCGAAGGTCTGTCTGTTGTGCCAACTCTTTGTGAGCTCCTAAACTACGCGTTGAAAAAGCCTTGGTCCCGGTCTACCAGGGTGGACGGCGCGCGGATTGTAATCTCTGCGGAAGGGATTGCGTGGGATTTATTGACCGCGGGGCGAGACATCAGTCCGGTACGAACAGGTTCGGCTCGGGAATGCGGACCGGATTACCGTACGGCGGTCTTGGTGGCGGCCATATCGAGTTCTTCCTCGATCATCCGCTCGAAGACCTCAAAAGGCTGCGCTCCGGAGAAAGAGCGGCCGTTCAACAGGAAGGTGGGAGTGCCCGTGACTCCGACCGACCGCCCGTTCTCGATGGCTCTCTGGATGACGGGGTCGTACTTGCCTGAGGTGGTGCACGCCGTGAATCTGGCGGCATCAAGCCCGAGGGCCAGCGCGCGATTCTTGAGATCCCCGTCGTCGAAAGTGCCCGGCGAGTTCAAGAGGTTCGCGTGCATTTCCCAGAACTTGCCCTGCTCGCCCGCGCAACGGGCGGCGACGCCCGCGGGTTTGGCCTGGCCGTGGAAGTCCAGAGGAAACTCCTGATAGACAAGGCGCACCTTGTCGCCGTAGCGGGCCATCACCCGCTCCACATACTGCTGGGCCTGCTGGCAATAGGGACACTGGTAGTCGGTGAACTCGACCAGGGTGATCGGAGCGTCCTTGGGCCCCATACTCGGCGCGTCCGCGGGGATCACCACGTTCTGACGCTGGGGCTGAAGGCCGATGAGGGCCACCTGGTACTTCCGGAAGAGATCGCGTTGGTAGCGCGCGAGTTCATTCTCCGTCTTTCGCTGGACCACCATGGTTTCGAGCTGGTTCCGCAATTGCTCCTTGGTGGAACCCCGAGCACCACTCTTCACGCTTTCCCACAATGCGTCGATCTCCTGGGGGGAGACGATGGCGGCCTTTGCGGTGACCTCCTGGGTGAGTAGTTCATTCCGAGCGATGCCGCGAGCCTGAGCTTCCATCTCGAAGAGAACTTCGGTGAGGGCCTTCTTGCGCAGACTGTATTCCTGCTCCTTGATCTGTCGCTGAATGTCGTCCATCTGGGATTTAAGCTGGGCTTCGGCGGCGGCCGCGCGCGACCGCAGCGCGACCATGTCGTCTTTCAGGCGGGCGTCCAGATCGGCGTTCGAGAAGGAGCGCGAGCCTACCTTGGCCGCGATTTGTCCGGCGGAAGCGTCGGGGCTTTGAGCCGCCGCCACTGCGGTTCCGCCCGCCTGTCCGCACGAAGCCGCTGACAACGCCATCGCCACGAGAGCCGGATGCAGTTTCATAGGCGGCTAGTTTCGTTGGCGGAGGCTGAGAACGTCAAATGCCAGACTTTCGCCACGGGCGGCCAGGGTCAGCAGTCTCTGCGAAGGGTCAGGCCCCCGTCCACAACCAGGACCTGACCGGTGATGTAGCTCTCGGGGTCCACGAGAAGAAGGACCGCTCGGGCCACATCTTCGGGGCGCCCGAAGCGGGGGATGACGCCGCGATCGATCACTCCGTCGTACTTCCCGGAGTTGACCGAAGTCCGCGCCATGCCCGCTGAGGTGACGCCGGGGGCCACGACGTTGATGTTCACGCCGCCTGTTCCACCGAAATCCTTGGCGAGGATTTTCGCCCCGTGGACGAGGGCGGCCTTGGAGGTTCCGTAGGCCAGGGACCCTTCGAAGGGATAGGTGCCCTGCATGCTGGCCAGGAGGACGATGGCGCCGCGATGCTGGCCCCCGCGCATGGCGAGAGCCACATCCCGCGCGAGCAGGAGGGGCGCCACGGTGTTCTTGTCGAGGGCGTCCTGGAAGGCGAGAGCGTCGAGATCCTCGCTTCGGGCCCGCGAGGGGTCGCCGGTAAATACGACCAGGCCGTCGATCCGGCCCTGTGATCGCAGGCCTTCGTCGATGTATCGCCGTCGATCTGCGGGCACGCGGATATCACCTTGGACCAGCCCGATCGATCCGGAGTACCTCTCCTCCAACTGCGCCCGCACTCTCGCCGCGCGCCCGGTGTCTTCACGGAATCCGAGGATGGGATAGGCCCCCTCCTTCAGCAGCAGAGCGGCGGTTGCGGCTCCGAGGCCCCCGGTTCCCCCGGCCACCAGAATGACACGGCCTGAAAGATGCCGGGAGGGGAAGTTGAAATCGAGTTGGTCCTGTTTTCGGGTCTCTTCAGGGTCGAGATGAGGACTTGCCATGGCCTCATCTTATTGGGGCTCCAGGGGCTGGGCACGAGGCCCGCCCCTCCATTTCAGGAAACCGGGTCGCGCCAAAAGAGCGAAAAATACGAAGGGGCTTGCCACCTTCACGCCCGCCGAAGTGCGGCAAGGTCGTCTTCGCGCTTGAATAGTCCCATCCGGTGCAGAGCGAAGTCGTACTTCACCGGATCCTCTGGGTCGCAGGCGCGCAGGGTTGCGGTGATGTCTTCCGCCATCTTCCAACCCGGCGATATCCGTCTTGTGAGACGGGCCCTTCGGCTGATGTTGATGATGTGGGCGTCCAAGGGGATGAGCAGGCGCGATCGCGGCACGCAGGTCCACCCACCCGGGTCGACGGAATCCGAACGGACCATCCAGCGGAGGAACAAGCTGATGCGTTTGCAGGCGCTGCCGTCCTTCGGCGAGGGGAAGAAGAAACGAACGCCAGCGTCCGCGGGAAGGGTGCCCGACC
>CAZFQH010000432.1:0-4074 GCA_964520805.1 uncultured Acidobacteriota bacterium
CCCCCTATGTCGTGCGTCCGTGGGCGCAGTTCGGCTTCGAAACCGAGGACTCGGTCGACTTCGCCTACGCCGCGAACCGCACGTGGACCGGCGACCTTGCCATCCTTCTTCACGTTCTCTCGACCTGGGTACATGACGCGACCCACGCCGGTCCGGCCATGGGAGCCTCAAAATGACGAACTTCATAGCGCCCGACCGCGCGCGCGCGATTTTTGGACCGGGAACGACTCTAGAATCGCGGCACGATGGAAGCGATCCTGGTCGTCGACGACGACGAGGCCCTTTGCCGGCTGCTGGCGGAAGCTCTGGCGAAGCCCGGCCGCGTGGTGCAGTGGACCACCACGGACGATGAAGCGGTTCGGCTTTCCCAGGGTGCGCACTTCGACGTGGTCCTCTCCGATCTGAACCTCCAGTCGCGTCGTACCGGAATCGACGTGCTGAAGGTCTTCCGTGCGCGCTCTCCCCAAACCCAGGTGATCCTGATGACCGGGTACGGCACGGTGGAGACCGCGGTCGAAGGCGTGCGCGCGGGTGCGTTCGACTACATCAGCAAGCCGTTCGATGTGCGCGATGTCGCGGCCACCGTGGATCGCGCGATTGCGACTGCGGCCGAAACCTCACCCGCGGGTAGCCCCGTGCGGCCGGCCATGCCGGTGGGGCTCGTGGGTCGCACCGCCGCCATGCTCGCGGTGTACAAACAGATTGCGCTCGCTGCCGATGTCAAAACACCCATCCTCATCGTGGGCGAGACCGGCACCGGCAAGGAACTCGTGGCCAGAGCCATTCATTCGTTCGGGAAGGTGGCGGGCCGGCCCTTCGAGGCCCTCAACTGCGCGGTCGTGCCGGAGACCCTGCTGGCCTCGGAACTCTTCGGCCACGCCAAAGGGTCGTTCACCGGCGCGATCAGCGACAAGAAGGGTCTCTTCGAGGTGGCGAACGGCGGCACGATCTTCCTGGACGAGATTGGAGAGACCACACCCGCTCTTCAGGTGAGTCTGCTTCGTGTTCTGCAGGAAGGGGAACTGCGCCCCCTCGGTGGCACCAGGACCGTCAAGGTCACGGCCCGGGTGCTGGCCGCCACGAATCGCGATCTGGATCTCGAGGTTGCGGAGAAGAGGTTCCGCGAGGATCTCTACTATCGCCTCTCCTCCTTCGTCATTCGCGTACCGCCCCTGCGGGAGAGGTGCCAGGACATCCCGCTGCTGGTCGGCGCGTTCCTCCGCAATGCCTGCGCGCGCGCAGGTCGTCAGGTGGAACTTACTCCCGGAGCGCTTGACATCCTTGGGTCGCATTCCTGGCCCGGCAACGTCCGCGAACTTGAAAACACCATCGAGCACCTGGTTTTGACCACGCGCACCGGGCGCATCCACGAAGCGGATGTCTCGGCGCACCTTCACCACCAGGCGACCGCTCCCGCGCGCGCCTTTGTGGACCTGCCCTCGCTGGATGAACTGGAGCGGCGTTACCTTGTGTACGTTCTCGGGGCAGCCCGGGGAAACCGCACACGGGCCGCCGAAATCCTGAAGATCGATCGCCGCACCCTCTATCGAATGGCCGCGCGGTTCGGGATCGAGTTATCCGGGGCCGCCGAAGAATTGACTCGTTCCTGAGATGCCCCTGAAGCTCACGCCGCACGGGCGGCTGGTGTTCGAGGAGAGTGAGGGGGCGGCGAGTGAGGCCCTTATCGCCCGCGCGTTCGCCCGGGGAACCGGGCACGGCCTGATCGAGTTGGGGGCGCGTCAGGTGGGGGTCGTGGTTCCCGCCGACTTCGCCTGGTGGCGCGACTTTGCCGCGCGGCTCGTCACCGCGGTGTGCTCGCGACCGCAGACCGCGGAGAGTCGCGCGCGCATGGCCCGGCCCGATCCTCCGAGCGAAAGCGAACTTCAGTCGCTGATCCTGTTCGCGCCCATCATGCCGGGCGCCGAATATCTGACTCCCGAGGTGCTTCGCGCGTTGTGGGGCGAGCTTTGGGAGGCCTTCGAGTCGGAGTTCGCGGACTCCGGTGTTCCTCTCGGCGACTTTCTCAAGAGTCTGGATCCCGCGTGGAACATCATCGGCCGCGTGCACTTCAATCTCGCCGAGAATCCCCGCGACCCAGGAGCCCCCTTCGCCTTCCTCGCGACGTACACCGGGAAACTCGGGGCCACCGGGAAGGCCCAGCATCAGCCCCTGGGTCAGGCTCTTCGCGAGTATGCGGGGGCTGGAAACAACGAGCGGCTGCTCGCACTCTTGATGCCGGTGCAGCGCGCTTCGGAACACTGCGCGTGGCTGCGCGAGATGGTTTCCAAAGGCGAGATCTTCCATCCGCTACGCTGGTCGCCGCAGGAAGCGTTCCGGATGCTCGCCGATGCGCACGAACTCGAACGCGCAGGCGTGGTGGTGCGGATGCCCGCCCACTGGCGCGGGGGCCGGCCGGCCCGTCCGCGGGTCGGGGCTACCGTGGGAGGCAAGGAGCCCTCCGGCCTTGGCCAGGAGGCTTTGCTCGATTTCCGCGCCGAGTTGACTCTCGACGGGGTGCCGCTCACCCCCGCGGAGACCGAGGCCCTGCTGGCTTCGACCGGCGGTCTTGCTCTGCTTCGCGGGCAGTGGGTGGAGGTAGACCGCGACCGCCTCGATCATGCCCTCGACCGCTTCCGCGCGGCCGAGCGTCTGGCCCAGGAAGGCGGTCTCGGTTTCGCCGAGGCCATGCGTTTGCTCGCAGGGGCCGACATCGCGGCAACCGATCAGGCCCTGACCGAGCGCGGTGACGAGGACTGGTCGCGAGTTTCGGCCGGACCGTGGCTCGCGGAGCGACTTGCGGGCCTGCGTTCGCCGGACGGCCTGGCGCGCGTACACCCGGGTCGCGCTCTTCAAGGCCACCTCCGTCCCTACCAGGAGGCCGGGGTGAGATGGTTGCACCTGCTCTCGGAGCTTGGGCTCGGGGCCTGCCTCGCCGACGACATGGGCCTGGGCAAGACTATTCAGGTGCTTTCGCTCATGCTGGTTCACAGAGCCGAGCGCGGGTCAGCCCGCCCGCACCGTCCCAGTCTGCTCGTGGCCCCTGCGTCTCTGCTCGCCAACTGGGCCGCGGAAATCGAACGATTCGCGCCCGGGCTCAAGGCCCGCATCGTCCATCCCTCAGCGATGTCCGCCGAGGCGCTTTCCGCCATGAACCAGGGCGAGGTCAAGGGCACCGACCTCGTGATTACGAGCTACGGTTCCTTGTTGCGGACTCCGTGGCTTCAGACCGTGGCCTGGGATCTGGTCATCCTCGACGAGGCTCAGGCCATCAAGAATCCAGGCGCTCAGCAGACTCGCGCGGTGAAGACTCTCAAGGCGCGCTCGCGAATTGCCCTCACCGGCACCCCCATAGAGAACCGCCTGGGAGACCTCTGGTCGCTGTTCGATTTTCTGCTGCCCGGGCTTTTGGGTTCGCAGAAGGAATTCGGTCGCTACATCAAGCGCATGGCGAAAGGCCCCGCCGATTCGCACGGGCCTCTGCGTGAGCTGGTGCGGCCCTACATCCTGAGGCGGCTCAAGACCGACCGCAGCGTGATCAGCGATCTTCCCGAGAAGACCGAGGTCCGCGCGTATTGCGGGCTCGCCCGTCTACAGGCCGCGTTGTATGAGGACAGCGTGAAGGAGCTGGCGTCGCGGATCGCGAACACGGAAGGCATCAAGCGTCGCGGCCTCGTCCTTGCGTACCTCATGAGGTTGAAGCAGATCTGCAACCATCCCTCGATGTGGCTGGGGGATGGGGCGTGGGCCGAGAAGAACAGCGGTAAGCTTTTGCGCCTGCGCGAGATCACCGAAGTGGTGGCGGAGAAACAGGAGAAGATTCTTGTCTTCACCCAGTTCAAGGAGGCCACGATGCCCATCGCAACTTTTCTCGCCGGGGTGTTCGGCCGCCCCGGCCTGGTGCTGCACGGCGAGACCGCGGTGAAGAAGCGACAGGAGATGGTGAAGTGCTTTCAGGAGGACGAGGCGATTCCCTTCTTCGTGCTGTCGCTCAAGGCGGGGGGAACCGGTTTGAACCTCACCGCCGCCGCCCATGTGATTCACTTCGATCGCTGGTGGAACGCGGCGGTCGAAAAC
>CAZFQH010000433.1:0-4059 GCA_964520805.1 uncultured Acidobacteriota bacterium
AGGGACGATCCGCACCTCCTTATCGCTCACTGCGAGCAGGCGACCCTTGATTTCCTTGATTGATTCCTTGGGGATTGATTCCTTGGGGATTGATTCCTTGGGGATTGATTCCTTAAGGATTGATTCCTTGGCGGCCGGCTCTTTGGCGACCGGTACTTTGGCGTCGGACCCTGCGGCGATTGTGGCGACGTCGGTCTCGACGAACGCGACCTGAATGTTCTTCTCGATCACTCGCTCGAAGTCTTTCGGCGTCCTCAACGGGCGCGTCATCCCGGGGGACGACACCTCAAGAGTGTAAGAACGCCCGATTGGGTCCTCCACGTCGAGAATGGCGGAGATCTCGCGGGATGCGTTCTCCAACTCGTCGAGGGTGATACGACCCGGCTTGTCCATGAACACCCGGACCACCGGTCCCTTGCCCCCGCGCTTCAGTTCGATGTCCACCAGATCCAGCCCCGAAGAAGCCGCGACGCGTTCCGAGACCGAACGCACAAAGACCTCTATTTCGAGTCCTTTGCGAGCGTCCTTGTCATTTTGCGCCGTGCCGGTAACGATCAAACTCTAGCGACCTCGGTAAAAGTCTGGTGTGGAAAAAAAAGAGTGGGCGTCTGCCCACTCAAGCAAGTATGGAGTATACGGGCGAAGGGTCGCCCCCGGCAAGGCCTGCTCAGGGCGGAGAAGGGGTCGATCGGGTGCTCGCCCTGAACCAGGGAACGAACGCGCTGGTCGTGGCCTGATACTCCCGATAAGCGTCGCCACGGCTGCGCACGGCCTGCTCCTCGGTGGCGGGGATACCCGTCACCCTGAGCAGGAAGTAAAGCATCAGGGCCGGGCACAGCCAGGAAATCCATCCCCAGGGGGCTGAGGTGGCCACCAGGGCAAAAGCGCACCAGACGAGCCACTCGAAGAAATAGTTAGGATGCCGGGAGTACCGCCACAGACCGGCCTGGCAAACCTTGCCGCGGTTCTCCGGAACGCGCTTGAATGCGTTCAACTGGGCATCGGCGATGGCCTCCCCGCTGAGACTGATCACAAAGACCAGGAGCCCCAGGATCGTCACGAGGTCGGGCGAAGGAGATGGGTTCTGAGAGGTGAAGACGAAGGGAACGGAGAGCAGGGCGTTCAGCAGTCCCTGAAAAAGGAAGAATCCGAAAAAGCGCCGGTTCACATCGGGAGCCCATTGCCGGCGCAGTTCGAGGTACCGTCCTTCCTCGACCGGATGCAGCGCCGCTACTCGTCGCGCCAGGTGGACGGTCAGTCGGAGGCTCCAAAGCGCCACCATTCCAACGACGAGCGCGCGGCGCATCGGAAGGCCCGCCCCGAACCAGGCGACGGCCGCGGCAATCGGCGTGAAATTGAACGACCACGCGACATCCACGATCGAAAAATTGCCGAGCCGTCGCGCCAGCAGGAAGGCCACGGTCATCAGCGCGAGCCCCAGAAGGCAGGCGGTCAGGAGCAATGTCAGGATAGGTTCACCTCATGTCGGTTCCGAAGCTTCGCGATCAGCGGGCGGGTCGCCTGAAACGTCCCCACAAAGATAAAGGGAGCGGCGAGGGACCAGGCCAGAACCGCGTGCAGGCACGTCAGGCCGAATTCCTCGACAAAGCGCAAGAAGTCGGTCTGGGCCAGACGCAGGATCTCCGTGGGCGCGAGCGAGACGTTGGGTGCCCCCATGACCCACTCCCCCATTCGCACGAAGACGAAAATGAGGGGGATCTGCAGCGGGTACACCGCGTAGTTCACTCCGTGAGTCAAGGGCTGCGGTGCCCTGAAGACCAGCGCAGCCACGAAGCAGAAGGGAATAGAGAAGCCCATGACTGGAAACAGCCCAAAGGTCACGCCAATGGCCACGGCATACGCGAGTTGGGAAGTCGAACACCCCTGAAGCACCAGGGTCTCGAAGGGCAGACCAATATAGCGGTGGAAGTAGCCCCGGTCCCCCGAGGATGTCGCGTTCAAATCGGATTTCCTTGAGAGGGCAGACTCAGCCGACATGAATACGCGGGCGCTCCTGGGTGTTTCGGACTGCGCGGCGCAGGACTTCGCGGGTGACCGGTGCGGTATCCCCTTCCCCGAGGAAGATATAGCGAAGGACGTACGCGATGGGGTTGCCCTCGGTCCAGCCGAAGTAGGCGTGAGCGATCTGGCCGGTGCGTCGTTGGGCCTCAAGAAGCGTGGCGGCGATGGCGTTGGGAATCGCTGGAGAGGTCGCGCGGAGGATGCGATGGGTCCCGATGCGCACGCCGCGGAGTTCGAGATCCTCTTCAAACGCCGAGGCGTCGCCCTGCATGATCTCGAGAAACAGGACGGGCTCGGCGTCGTTGAGAGAATGGTCCTCGCGGGCCTGTTTCTCCTTGCGGTCGTATTCCTCGACCGTGCGCTTGTCCGGCCGGTGGGCGATGATACGAACGGGGCTTCCGCCCAGGGCCGCGATGAACCCTTCCGCCTTGGGACTGAACCGCACCGACCCGACCCGAAGCTCAGTCGACCTCATCGCTCGCGAGACGATCGAGGCTCCCACGATGCCGATCACAAACAGCGAGGCGATCTGGAGCCCGCTCGGCTGCTCGCGCACATTGACCGCGGTCGTGTATACGAAGACCGCGGCCATGGCCCGGTAGATCCAGCGCGACGGCTCGGCCCGCTTGGCGATCGCCACTGCGACCGCTGCGGAGGTCATCAGCGTAAGAACACCCGTGGCATAGGCCCCGCCCTGTGCCTTGACATTGGCCTCGAAGGCGAACGTCACCACAAGCGACAGAAGGGTGAAGACAAGAACCAGCGGTCGCGTAGCCCGCGCCCAGTCGGGGGCCATCCCGTAAGGAGGAAGGTACGCCGGCACCAGGTTGAGGAGGCCGGCCATCGCGGAAGCCCCCGCGAACCACAAGATGGCGATGGTCGCGAAATCGTAGACCGAGCCGAAGACCTCTCCGAGCAGCTGATGGGCAAGATAGGCGAGGGCGCGGTCCTCGGCCGGGCCACCATGGTCCAGCAGTGGAAAGGGTATGAGCGTCGTCGTCACCAGGCTGCTCGCGACCAGGCACACCGACATGATGATGGCGGCCGCGGCCAGCATCTTCCGCGCATTCCGGATGCGCCCCGCGGGATGAGCCGGCGCGTCGTCGGGATCCCCTTTGACCAGCGGCATGACCGCCACCCCGGTTTCAAACCCGGACAGACCAAGAGCCAGCTTCGGGAACAGGAAAAGGCTCGCGCCGAGAATCGAAAGAACCGAGGGGTGGGCAGCCCAGAGGTTCACGGTGTAGTTCGCGATGACTTCAGGGTGCGCGGCGATCTCCGCGAAGCCACGAACGAGAAGAACCACGTTCAGGCCGAGAAAGAGCACCACGATCGCGACCGCGACACCGATCGCCTCCTTGAAACCCTTCAGGAAGACCGCACCCAGCGCCAGCACCAGGACACTTGTGATGAGCACCGGGTGACCTCGCCAGGAGGCCGGGGCGAACGGGTTTTCAACAATGTGAGCCGTGGCATCGGCGGCCGAGAGGGTGATCGTGATGATGAAGCTGGTGAAAGCGAATCCGAGCAGCACCAGCACCAGCACTTTCCCCCGCCACCTCGGCAGAAGCTCTTCGAGCATTAGGACACTCCCCTGACCGAACGGGGAGTAGCGAGCTACCTGTAAATACACGGGCAAGGCCACGCCCAGGGTCACCAGCACGAGAACCAGGGTGGCGAAGGGCGACAGGACGCCCGCCGCCGCGATGGCAATGCTTGGCTGGTATCCGAGCGTCGAGAAGTAGTCGACCCCGGTCAGGCACATGACCTGCCACCAGGGGGCGGTCGCGCGGTGTTCGGGGCGATCGGGTCCGCGAAGGAGCCAGTCGCCTAACCAGCGTCCGTCCCGGCTGACCGCCGCTGGAATGATCTGCGATTCCGAGGCGTCGCTCTCGCCCGAAGGGTTCATTGCTCCTTCAAGCATATCGGAGATTCGCTTTTGACCGGACACCGAAATCCTCCCCGAAGGATCCAAGGACCTTGTATCCTTGCCACGCCATGAGCCGGGATTGGGACGACCTTCGCCAGGATTTTCCA
>CAZFQH010000434.1:0-4052 GCA_964520805.1 uncultured Acidobacteriota bacterium
AAGCTGTGGACCTCGGAATGCACCGCCGACTCCATGCGGTCGAGCCGGCTCGACCTGCGCCGGTCGACCTGGAGGAACACGAGCTCAAGGTGATCGGGCCCCTCCGCTTTCGCCTCCCGCAGCGTCAGCGGGCCCACCTTGTAGCTGCTGATCGGACTGACCTGACCGCCCGCGGCTTCAGCGATGCGCAGGCTCTCGTCGATATCGCGGGTATAGAGGTCGATGGCGTGAGCGCCTTGATCGGTGGGGCCGTGGCGATGCCCGGCATGGGGCGTCGCGGTCACCTGCAGCCGTCCTTTGGGCGCACCGGGCGAACCGAGCAGCACGCCTTCCGTGGCTTCTTCAAGGCCATAGAGCTGTCGCGCTGCGGCTTGAGGGACCTGCACAGTTCCCTGCTCCTCGAACTCGAAGAGCTTGAGGAAGCGGAGGGTTTCGGCCATGTTGGTAGCGCCGATGATCGAGATTTCCGGACTTTCGAGGACGGGCATGAGTGATCGGGTTCTCCTCAGGGTTCTGCGTGGACTTGGCGGTTGGGTCCGAATTCGAGGTCAAGGCCGCCTGCCTCTTCCTCGTCCTCCTACTCGGCGCCGATGAGGCCGGCCGCGACGAGCTTTCGAATGGTCTCGGCCTGGGTATCCCGGAAATGCGCGCGGGGCGGCACCGAGGTCGCCATCGTGTTGGGAGGATAGAAATGGTGAGCGGCGTAGCTCAAGGCGTAGGCCTCGAAGCGCTGGCGCGCGAGCAGATTCTCCATCCCGGGACGCCGCCGGAACCGGCGCAGGGAGGCGAGGTCGATTTCCGCCCAGGCCATGCTCTCGCCAAAGCCCGTCTTCGCGATCACCACACCGTGCGGATCCACGATCTTCGAGCCACCATCGGTCGCGGCCACGGGGAACGGATTGCCTTCGATGCCACCCGAGTTCGCGGAAACCACGTAGACCATGTTCTCGACGGCCCGGGCGATGGTGCACACTTCCTTGACCGCTTTCGCGACTTCGTTCGACTGGGAGGTCGGGTGAAAGAGTACCTCGGCGCCGCGCATCGCCATGCAGCGCGCCACCTCGGGATAGAGGATCTCCTCCGACGCCACCGCGGCGAGGTTGCCGATCTCGGTTCGGGCCACCGGGAACACGCCATCGAGGCCGTAGATATCGAGGTAACGGTCCCAGACGTCGTGGGGGGTGGGCGAGAACATCGAGTTGAGCCGCCGATAGCGCAGCACCACGCGGCCCGACGGGTCGATGACGAAGCAGCACTGGAAATACAGACCCGGGAAGTGCGCATCGGTCTCGAACGCGTTGCCCGCAAGGTAGACCTTCGCGGCTTGCGCGATGGCGCCGAGGGCCTCGTACTCCGGCCCTTCAGGAGCGATGGCCGCTTTCTCGGCCCAATCCGGAATGGCGTCCCCCATCGGGAAGCCGGTCAGGAAGTATTCAGGCAGAACGACGAGCCGACAGTCCTCGCGTGAGACCCAGGTGACGGCGGCCATGACCTGCTCGCGAATGCGCTCGATGCTTCGCGCCATGATGGCGCGGGCTTCGTCGCGGGAAGGGGCGCGGTTGATGGCGACGCAGCGCGTCTGCAAAGCCACAGCGTGGTAGGCGGTCATGGGCTGGTGCATGGGCTGGTCCCTCTTCGTTGATCAGATCTGCGACCGCTCGCCCGGGTCGGGTGCGGTGGCCTGCATGAGGTCCCGGGCCGAAATCCCCCGCGCCTCGAACACGAGGTCGGCCAAAGCGAGGGCACGTTGGCGAGACAGGGTTCGCGTGGCGTTGCCCATGAACTTCACCTTGAGTTCCTCTCGCGAGAGCGGATGGTCGGGCCCGCCGCGGTTCGCGAGCACCTTTTCCTCGATCAAGGAGCCGTCGTCGAGGCGCGCGCGCAGGACCGCGGGAAACTGATTTGGGAAGATGGCGTCACACTCGGGATCGGCCACGACCAAGACCTTGGACGCGATTTCCAGATAGCGCTCATCACGCGCGTGGGCATCGGTGAAGTCGTCTAGGTCGACGCCCAGGCCCCCGCCGCCGATGAGGGCCGCCGCCACCGTGAACGGACCACTGAACTGCGCGTGATAGCCCGAGCGCGGTCTCGTCTTCTCTTCGCGCGGCTCGCCGATGGTGCGCACGGTCGGCGACGCGACACCGAGGGTGAGCGATTCGATCCGGCTGATATCGACGCGCTTTCGGAGTCGCAGCGCGGCGTCGATCCCCGCGTGGGTGAAATGGTTCGCCGGGTAGGGCTTGTAGAAGATGCCGGGAATGCACCACTCATCGCCGAGTCCTCGGACGATCTCATCCGGAAAGAACCGCCCCGAACAAAACGCCTGATAGAAGCCGAAGCGACCTTCAAGGGCCGTGGGTGGGCCGGTGAGTCCCGCACGGGCGCACTGCGCCGCGATGAGACCGGCATGGACCGCCCATCCGCAATGCAGTCGCTTGACCGATCCTCCCGCGCGGTTCGCTTCGATCACCCCCGACCCCATCGAGCAGGCGATGCCGAGCGCGTGCGCCATCCCTTCCGCGCCGAGGCCGTAAAGCTTGGCCCCCACCACCGCCGCCGCGAGCGTCCCGCAGATCGAGGTGGCGTGCCAGCCGCGTTCGAAGAAGATCGAATTGCCGAGTTCGCGGTCGTAGGCGGCCATTCCGGTGCGAATGCAGACTTCGTAACCGGCGGCCGCGGCCGCGATGATCTGCTCGAGGCTCGCCTGAACGGCCTCGCCCGCAGCCAGCGCGGCGGGGATGACCGAGGCGCTCGGGTGCAGCACCGAAGGCAGATGCGTGTCGTCGAAGTCGAGCGAGTGGGCGAGCACGCCATTCACGAAGCCGGCGCCGGTCGCGGGAAGGCGATCGCCGAAGCCGATGGTGGTGGCTTCGCCAGATCCGCCCCACCCGAGAGCCACCGAGCGACCCATGGCACTCGTATCGAGGGGGCCCGCGCCAAGGCACAGGCCGATGGTGTCGAGCAGGCGTTCGCGAATACTGCGCTCGACCGCTTCGGGCAAAGCCGAATAGGAAACCCGGTCCGCGAAGCGGGCGAGGGCGAGGCTCAGAGTCGTGGTTTCAGTCACGATCAGGCGATGGCGATGGGACGGACGGGAACGCCGGTGGCGCCCACGATCTTGAGAGGCGTCATCACGAACAGGAACTCGGCGATGTTCGCCGAGGCGAGAGTTTCGAGGTTCATGGCCTCGATGATGTGGATGCCGTGCTCGACCAGAAGGATGCGATGCACGGGCAGGAGGGCATGGCCTCGACCCGCCGGGATCCACTCGTAGGCGATCGTCTCGGCTCCGGTGAGCCGCACCTTGCGATCGGCCAGCCAGTGCGCCGCGGATTCGTCGGGACCGGGAGCGCCGCCCTTGTTGCCGAGGAATGTCTCGACATCGTTCCAGTGCTTCGGCCAGCCTGTGCGAATCAACACGGCGTCTCCTACGCGGACCGTGACACCCGCGCGCTTCTCCGCAGCCGAGAGATCGTCCGCGGTGACCGCAGTGCCGGGCTCAAGGCAGGGAACGCCGTGAACGGACGGCACATCGAGAAGAATGCCCCGGCAGACCGTGATGGGAATCGTCTCCACGCCGAGAGCGCGGAAACGTCCGCCCTGCTGCGCTCCTTGCGCGTCGACGCCCCCGTGCAGCGCCCCCTGATGCGAGACATGACACAGAGCGTCCACGTGCGTGCCGGTGTGGCCGCCGATCATGATCATCTCGTTGGCCGCCGAGCCGCCGTCTTCGCGCACCATGTCGCCGTGACGACGCTGCAGCGCCATCTTGAAGCCGGGATGATTGGGCGAGACCGGCATGCCCGCTTCGATGGGGTGCGCCAGATCGATGACCCGGGCGTTTTCGGCCTGCTCCCACAATGGGCTCAAGAGACTCTCCTCTCGTCTGTGCTTGAAAGAGCGTTCGCGAGGTCCAGGATCGACTGTGCCCAGCGGGCGACGGCCTGGTCCACGAAGCGACCGTCCGAAGTGGTCGTTGAGGCCGAGCCTCTGGCCAGCGCTTCGGCCCAGGCGGCACTCACTCGCTGCGCGAGGCCGATCGCCTCGGC
>CAZFQH010000435.1:0-4034 GCA_964520805.1 uncultured Acidobacteriota bacterium
AACGGCGGCAACACATCGCAGGACCTCAAGACGGGCTACATCGTGGGTGCTACACCGCGGGCCCAGCAGCTCGCTCTCATGGCCGGCGTACTCGCGTCCTGCTTCGCCATCGGCGCGACCCTCATCCTGATGAACAAGGGTCTCGAGAGCTATGTCGACGTCAAGATTCCGGTGGACCTCGCCTCCAGCCCCGACGGCGTCACCGTCGAGACCGATTCCTACGAGCATGCGGGGAAGACCTACACCCTGATCAACGTCATCGGCTCGTCGACGATTCCCGAGGGCAAGTACCTCTTTGATCGCGGCACCGGTCAGGTTGAGAAGCAGTGGATCCAGGGCATCGGCTCGGAGCAGGCCACCGCCCCCCAGGCCCGGCTGATGTCGGTGGTCATCAACGGCATCCTCAACCGCAAGCTGCCCTGGGGTCTCGTCCTCATCGGCGTGTTCCTTGTGCTCACCGTCGAACTGCTCGGCGTGAGGTCGCTTTCGTTCGCGGTCGGCGCGTACCTGCCGGTCGGAACGTCCGCCGCCATCTTCGTGGGCGGCGTGGTGAAGTGGCTGGCCGAACGTGGAGCCGAGAAGTCCGCGGAGGAAGAGACGTCGCCGGGTTCGCTCTACGCCTCCGGTCTCATCGCCGCCGGCGGCATCATCGGCCTGCTCGCGGTCGGCGTGAAGGCTCTCGAGAGCACCGGCAGCGTGCCCGCGAACGCACTCCATGTGGGCGGCCCGTTTGAAACCAACAACCTCGTCGGAGTCCTGGCCTTCGTGGGGCTTGCGTACTCGCTGTACTACTTCGCGAAGAAACCGCTGAAGAGCTGACGAAGGGCCAAAGGGGCGTGATAGCGGGACGCCCCAGCCGCTTCATGCCGCTCCAAGCCGCTTTTACCTCTCGTCATTGCGAGGACGCATCCGTGGGCTGACGCCCGAAGCAACCCCGTGTTCCCAACTATCCGCCCGTGCAGCGTTCCGTTCTCACCCGCGCAACTCCGATTGCTTCGCAGTTTCTTGAGACAATAGGACCGTGCGCGGCGTGAAATCTCATTGTCTTCTCGCCGTGGCGGTGCTTTGTGCCATCGCCATGCCGGCGGTCGCCCAGGCCCCGTCGAACGAGGCCACGCGCATCCTTGAGAAGGCCCAGGCCACCATTCTCGGCGAGACCGCTTCCTACACCCTGCGGATGACCGTGAACCGGACCGGAAAATCACCTCGTGTCGTCACCATGGAAGGATTCAAGTCCGGCGATGACCGGGGCCTCGTTCGCTATCTCGACCCGCCCAAAGAGAAGGGGACGGCCTACCTGCGCCGCGACGACAACACGTACATCTACCTTCCCGCCGCGGAGAAAGTGGCGCGGGTGGGACCGAAGCAGACCTTCGGCGGCGGTGACTTCAACAACGGGGACATCTTCCGGTTGTCGCTCTCTCGGGATTACGAGGCCACCCTCGCGGGTGAGGAGACGGTGAACGGTGCTTCATGTCATGTGCTCGAGTTGAAGGCGCGCAACCGAGGTGTCGCCTACGATCGCGTTCGATACCTCGTCCGCAAGGACGGCACGTTCTTCCCGTGCTTCGCCGAATACTTCACGATCTCCGGAAAGAAACTCAAGACCCTTCGCTCCGATGAGGTCGAGCTCGTGGGGGGCCGCAGGCGGCCCACTCGCATGATTATGGAGAACGCCATCGAAACGGGTGCTTTCACCGAACTCAAGTTCCTGAAGATTGACGACCGGCCGAAGCTGGACGAACGCATGTTCTCGCCCGCCTCACTCGAACGAGAACGTTGACTCGCACCAGAAACCACAGGAGGCGGCGTGGCGCGGGGCCCGCCGCGATCCTCGGCCTCGCTTTGCTCCTCGCGGACGCCTCCGATGCCCCCGCCGTCTCGGTCGCCGCCGCCGCCGCCGCCTCCGACGACTACGAGATCGGCGTGGAGAACTTCCTCTATCGCTCCCAGTCAACCCTGCTGAATCGCGATAACGTCTTCGGCCTTGATCCCACCGAGAACCTGTTCCGCCTCACCGCGACCGGGCGTAGCACTTTCGGTCGGTTCGCGGTGAAGGCGTCGGCCTTTCTAGAACAGCAGACGGGTCGGACGGACAAGACGAAAGTCACTTTCCGCCAAGCCTTCGTCGATTACCGGACCGACGAGGGCTTTCTCCTGCGGGTGGGCAAGCAGAAGACCGCATGGGGTTCGGGCTTCGCGTGGAATCCCACCGCGCGCCTCGAGCCGCCGAAGTCGCCCGCGAATCCGGGCGCCGAGCAGCCGGGCATCGACGCGGTGCGGATCGACGTCTCGCCCAGCGACTGGGGCTCCCTCACCCTCGTGGCCGGCCGGGCCGAGGCTGGTCTCACGGATCTGCCCGGCTCGCTGGCCCGCGAAACCGAGCCGTCGTGGACGGCGGCGGTGCGGGCCCGCCTCCTCGTCCGCGATACCGACATCGCCCTCACCTACCTGGCCGGCACCCGACGTCCGGGGCTTTGGGGCCTTGACCTTGGCCGCACCTGGGGCTCCGTCGCCCTGCATGCGGAGAGCGCGCTCTATCGCGCTTCGGAGATTGATCAGGCGCGTCCCGACGATTCGTTCCTTCGTGTGGCCGCCGGAGCGCTGTGGAGCCCGGGGAACTCATCGCTGTCGCTTGAGTACTTCTGGAACGGCGAAGGGATGACGGGGTCGCAGTACAACGCCTATACCGGTCGCCTTGACCGCAACCTCGCCACCGCCCGGGACCAAAGGCTTCCCGAGGCGGCCCGAAATCTTGCCTTCGCGGCCTGGAGCGTAGACGCCGCGATTCCGTTCGCAGAAAACCTCGGCCTGCGCCGGCACTATGCGTCGATCTCTTTCACCCGAAAGGACATTGCCACGGATTTGAACGCCAACTTGCGCGCGGTCAGCGGCCTGTCCGATCGTGGCCTCATCGTCACTCCGGGACTCGCCTATGCTCCGACCGGTAACGTGCAGATGAGCCTCGACATCGTCCTTCTCTTCGGGCCGGAAACCGCCGAATACAAACTTGCTCCGATCCGGCGCGCCTTCCAGGCCCGGCTGAAGTACAGCTTTTAGGCCAAAGCGGATGGGCTCGGTCAGCGTTCGAAACGTGAGCAAGGACTATGTGCTCGGTCGCACCATCGTGCGCGCCCTTCATGATGTGTCGCTCGAGGTCGAGCGGTCGGAGTTCATTTCCATTGCCGGACCGTCGGGCTCTGGCAAGTCGACGCTTTTGAACCTGGTGAGCGCGATCGATTCGCCCACCACCGGCGAAGTCCTCATCGACGGCGTGAACCTCAAGGACCTCGACGACAACGCCCTCTCCGATCTGCGCGCGAACAAGATCGGCTTCATCTTCCAGACCTTCAACCTCATTCCCGTTCTTTCCGCCTACGAGAACGTCGAGTTTCCTTTGCTCTTCAAGCGTCAGGGGACCGTGGCGCAGTCACGCGTGAAAGAGGTCCTCGCCCGTGTGGGCCTTAAAGACTTCATGCACCATCGCCCGGACGAACTCTCGGGCGGGCAGCGACAGCGGGTGGCGGTGGCGCGGGCCCTCGTCACCGACCCACTGATTGTGCTCGCCGACGAGCCCACGGCCAACCTCGACTCCGAAACCGGGCAGGCCGTCATCGATCTCATGCTGGAGATCAATCGGGCGGCCGGAACCACGTTCATCTTCTCAACCCACGATCCGAGCGTCATGAGGCATGCGCGCCGGGTCGTGCGTCTGGTCGACGGACGGATCGTCGACGCGTAACCTCAAGGCCCCCCATGTCCAAAGTGAATCTGCCTGTTCTTCAGGAAGCGCCCGCTCCGGGCCGCGTCTCCTGCCTTCAGTGCGCCAAGTGCTGCACGTATGTGGCGGTTGGCATCAACGCGCCCACCACGCCCAAACTCGCCACCGAGATCCTGTGGCACCTCTATCATCAGGGGGTGTCGGTCTGCCGCGACGAAGCGGGGGAGTGGTACGTCCAGTTCGAGGCCCGCTGCAAGAACCTCGGGCCGGGGAACCTGTGCGAGGTTTACCTGAACCGCCCGCACATCTGCCG
>CAZFQH010000436.1:0-4023 GCA_964520805.1 uncultured Acidobacteriota bacterium
GTCCTGAGGCTTCGGCGGATGTCTTTCGGTCCACCTGGATGTCGCGGATGATCGTCAGCGGAGCAAGGAAACACGCGGGCGCCATTCGGAATCCGCTCACGCGTTGGACATCAATCTCCCACGCGAAAGACGAATATGGTGTAGCCGAGCACGGCCACCGGCCTCATGTTCCGAAAGTTCGCGAAGGGATCGCCGTTGAAGTAGACCCCATTCAGGTTCGTCGCGGAAATTGCAACGTACCTGGGCAGAGGGGCTCCGGGCCGTTCAGGCTGCGCCTTCAGGTCTAAGAAGCTGAGCAGCGGCAGATAGTGGATGCCGTAGCCTTCCGGCAGCGCCGACCCGAAGTAGCTCAGGTAAATGCGGTCGATCTTGTGCGAGGCCATGTAGTCGCGCAATTCGAGCAGGCCCTGTCCCCAGTCCAGACTCGAGTCGGCCAGCACACGATAGTTGCGGTCCCGATCCGGGCCGTACTCGCTGATGTAGCCGTGAAAATGCGGATAATACGAAACCGTGAACAGCGCGGCCCAGAGCGCAGCGACCGCAACCGCGACCTTTGCCACGCGCTGGAGCCGGGGCCAGAGCCGCAGCGTGCCCGCCGCGGTCAGCACACACACCATGGGCAGCGCGGGCAGCGCATAACGGAAGCCGATGTTGAGGGATGAAGTCAGCAGCATCGCGGCGACGACGGAACCTGCCACCAGGGGCATGCGCAGGCGGCTGGTCAGCACCGCGCGAGGCCTGCGCTTCAGCTCGATGGCCAGGCCGACCAGGCCGGTCAAGGCGAGCAGGTGCAGCGCGGCGGATGTCTTCATCAGGAAGGCGACCGGGAAGAAGTACCACCAGCCGGTAAGGCGGCGTTCGCCGAGCAGGAAACTCGGGATGAGTGAATCGGTCGCATGGAAGATCGCGAAGGTGATCGCGTACCGGTATTCGGTCAGCAAGAGATCGCCGCGATAGATCAAGACCAGGCCGACATACATTGCCGCGACCGAAGCGGCAGCAGTGATCGCGACCTTTCGTCTCCAGTCCGCGTCCCGCCAGCGCGCGAGGGTTTCCATGGCAAGCAGCAGGACCCCAATGGGTGCAAGCGCGATCGCAGTGTTCTTGACGCCGAGCGCGAGCGCCATGACCAGGCCGGCGAGAATGCCTCGCCGCCAGGACGGTTTGCGGATCGCTTCATCGAGTGCCCAGCAGGCGGCGAACAATGCCGCCGCCACGGGCACATCGTTGTAGGCGACCCCGCCATGCGCGAGCATATCGGGGAGAAAGGCAGTGAGCCACGCTGCCAGCAGGGCAGCGGCGTCACCCGCGGTGCCACGCGTGAAGAAGAACACGAGCACAACCAGCGCGAGCATGGACAACACTGCGGGTATCCGGCCGAGCATCGCCATGTGTTCGGGATCGTTGCCGGACTGCCAGAAGAATGAACGTGCGTATTGGTAGCGGTATCCCATCGGCACCTGGGTCGCGGCCGGCACCTGGGACTCATCGGGGTATTGCGGGTGCGCCAGGAAAACCGGCAGACCGAACAGATACTGCGTAACCGGCGGGTGCTCCGGCGCGAGCGTCCATTTTCCGGTGTGATAGCCCGAAGCGCCTCCCGCCATCACCACGATCTCATCGAACGTGGTTGAAGTACGCAGCATGGCGGTGAAGGTGAGGGTGCCGGCCATGGCGAGAATGGCAATCAGGCCGCTACCTGCCCGGTTTGCCGTCACTCGACGCCCGCCTCGAGGGCAGCGTCGAGCGCGACCTTCCAGTGGGCAATCGGCCCGACCAGGGCTTCCGTCCTGCTGCAATCGAGCACCGAATAGGCTGGTCGCTCCGGCGGGAACTCGGACGTGGTGACCGGCGTCATTTCAACCTCGAGCCCCCGTTCAATTCGAGGTCGGTACCCTGAATGACGGTGACCTCGGCGGTCGCGGACTGGAGGCCGACTCTACCGCGGCGCCCTTGGCGCGGTTCTCGGGCTGCAAAATCAGCTGATCGATGGTCTCCCGAGCGTAATTGAAACGAGCGCGGTTTGCCAGGCCGCGGCCCGCCCGGGGGTGTGCGTCATCGATATGGGCTGGCGCAGAGGGTGGCCGCGGGCCAATCCCGTCAGATAGTGAGGAGCCTCTCGGGCGGGCGCTGAGCGAGGTCCGTATTGAAGGGCGGTCGATGGACTCAGCCACCGGTATCCGACCGGGGCATGGCAGGATCACCCCACATTTATGACGCACACCCGCCCGCCCGGCGGTCCGGGGGCGGCCAGCGCCGGTCGCGCGGATGCACGTCCGCGCGGTCGAGAGTCACCGGCGCGCACGTGAGCTTACGCACCGCCCACTTCCGCGGATCGCACTTACTTCCCCGGCGCGGCGACGTAGCTCCTGAGACCTTCCGCGGCCCGGCGGAACATGTCGCGGAACTGTGCGCGGGCGATGGGACCGGCCAGGCGGACGGCGAGCGACGGCTCGAGATAGACCCCGTAGGAGAGCCGGGTGCGGCCCGAGCCAAGATCCTCGAGCCGGTAGTCCTCGATTCCTGCGCGGCAAAGGGGCAGTGAGGAGCCCTCGAACCTGAAGGCGAATCGTCGGCCGCGCTCCCAGGCGAGGAAATGCTCATACACCGTCATCGTGGTCAGGGTGACGGTGCGGGTCGTGCCGACGCCCTTCGGCTCCGGGCTCGTCCAGACCACCTGTTTGATGCCATCGAACCAGCGAGGCCAGCTCTGGCCGTCCGCGAAGATGTCGAACACCGCCTCTGGCGTCGCCTCGAGCTCCACGACGTTCTCGAAACAATAGGCTGCCCCTTCGATGAAGTCGAGCCCGACCGGCCGGCACTTGAATCTCATCACGACCGTTGGCCACCAGGCGGAGGGCGGGGGTGATCAGAGCGGTCAGGGCGGCCCCGCCGCCAAGAAGGAGGGCAAAGAGAAGACCGGCACGCCCTCCTGCCCGCCCGATGCCGCCACCGTTACTCGTTCCCGCGATGCTGAGAAAGAGTAGATGGCGCTTACAGAGCGCCCGACTTGAGCAACGCCTCCTCTTTGTTCATCGTCTTCATCGGCCTGTCCCCGTCCTTTCCCCGGCAAGCTTTAGCGCTTCGTTCAGGGTGTCCGTGAACTCACTCACTCGGATCGGCTTGGTCAGGTACCGGACAAAACCCGCCCGCAAGCCCTGCTGGATGTCGCGGGGCATGGCATTCGCGCTGATGGCCACGACCGGGATGTGCGCGGTGGTCGGTTCCGCAAGCAGGGTCCTAAGGGCTTCGATGCCGCTGATATCAGGCAGGTTGATGTCCATCAGGATGACGTCCGGCTGGTTCGCGCGCGCAAGCTCGACGCCGAGACTCCCGCTCGACGCGCTCAGCAGCCGCAGATCGAGGCGTCTCGCGATGATTCTCCGGACCAGCTCCAGATTGGCCGGGTTGTCCTCCACATAGAGCACGACGCGCATGGGCGCGTCTGTCCGCACCTCCAAAGGCGCCGGAGCCTCGATTTCGCCCCCTGGGATGGCCGGCCGCGCCTCCGCTGCGGCCATCACTTCGAACCAGAACACGCTCCCCACTCCAACGGAGCTGTCCACGCCGATCGTGCCCCCCATCAGTTCGACCAGCTGCTTGGCCATCACCAGGCCTATGCCGGTGCCCTCCTCGCCCGTGGCCTCCTGCCCGAGGCGATTGAACGGCTGGAACAACTGCGCGATCTTCTCGGAAGGCAGCCCCGCGCCGGTATCCCTCACGCTGACCCGAACGCGCAAAGGACCGGCCGGGGCCTGCGTCACTTCGATGGTTCCCTTCGGGCGGTTGTACTTGATGGCATTCGAGAGAAGGTTGATAAGAACCTGCTTCAGCCGCGTCCGATCGACGTGGACAAAGCAGGGAACCGCGAATCGCGAAAAGGCCAGCTGAAGGCCGCGCTTCTGCGCCTGGCCCTGGATCATGCTCTGGCATTCGTCCATCACCTCGGCCAGCGACACCGATTCGAGCGAGAGGGAGAGCGTCCCCGACTCGACCTTGGCCAGGTCGAGGATCTCGTCGATC
>CAZFQH010000437.1:0-2729 GCA_964520805.1 uncultured Acidobacteriota bacterium
TGTGGGTGCCCGGCCGTTCCGATCTCGCAGGGCGGCCACGAGGGCCGCCCCTACGAGAACGCCACCTTGGCCAGGCGACCGCGATCCGGTGGCGCGGCCCAAGGCCGGGCTTCGCGCCCCCAAGACCGGCTGCGCACTCGACCGAATGGCGTTTCGTTCGACTCAGCCACCGGCATCCACCCCGTGTTCGGTATTACCGGCGATGAGATCCAGGGCATGGAGAAGCAGCGGACTGAGGGCCGAAAGGCCGGACGTGACCCCTCTTGGCGAGCCGGGCAGATTCACGATCAGGCAGCGCCCGCGGATGCCGCAGACGCCGCGCGACAAGGCCGCGAAATTCGTCCGCTCCAGGCCGCGCAGTCTCATCAATTCGGCGAGACCGGGCGCCTCGCGGTCCAAAACGCGCTTCGTGGCCTCGGGAGTCACATCGCGGGGGCCGAGGCCGGTGCCTCCGGTGGTGACCACGAGGTCGGCTCGAGCCGCCGAAAAGATCAGAAGATCCGCGATTCGATTCTCCTCATCGGGAACCACCAGCGGACCATCCACCGACAGGCCCAGAGCTTCAAGAGCGGTTCGGGCTTCGGGGCCCGAGAGATCCGCCCGCTTCCCCGCGTGGGCGGAGTCGCTCACGGTGATGATCACGGCGGTCTTCTTGATTTGCAAGGATCTCAGGCCCGCATGATAGAAGAACCGGCGTGATCCATCTGGTACTTGCCGCCCTCGGTCTGCTTCAGCCGACCGGGGAAACCTATTCCTTGCGCGCGGTGGTGAGCGATGCCAAAGGACCCGTCCGCGATGTCGAGGCCTCGGATGTCGCCCTCACCATCGGCGGAGTGACCATCCCTCTCACCCGCTTCGAGAAGGACGACCGAAAGGCTCGGGTCGCCCTTCTCATCGACTCCTCCCAGCCGATGTCCTCGGCCTATCGCCTTCAGTTCATGGACGCCGCCCGGGCCTTCGTCGCGAGCCTTCCTTCGACCACGCGCCTTTCGGTCTGGACCACGGGAGACCGGCCGACCAAAGTGATCGACGATATGAATCTCGAAGACGAGGGGACGGCCCGCGAGCTCACATCCCGATTGAGCCGAGTTCTCCTCACCGGTGGCAACACCATTCTCGACGCGGTGGTGGAGGCCGCCGAGGACCTGGAGAAGAAGGAAGGGGAGCGAAAAATCCTCGTCTTTCTATCGGGAAGTGGGCCTGGATTCTCGAGCGACAGCCGCGAGAGCATCGTCGATCGCGTCCTGAAGAAGAACGTGGAAGTCACCGGTGTTTTGGTCGCCGAAGGCGGTAGTCCGACGGCCGGTGGCGATGTTTCGCAGGACGACTACGACTACGTCTTTGGCTCTCTCACCGAGCGATCCGGAGGCCGCCTCGAGCGCACGCTCAGCGTCATGAGCGCCCAGGTGGCCCTGGGGCGAGTAGCCGCGGACCTGCGATCGACGTATCGTCTCTCTTATTTCCATACTGGCGGGGGCCGAGGATCGAAGATCGCGCTGCAGGTGGCGCGTCCTCAAATCAAGGTCCGATTGTCCACGCCCCGAAAAGAGACTTCTTCGCCTTGATCATCCGATTTCGTTCCGCGTTTCTAGTCCCTGTCGCCCTCGGTCTTTTCGCGACCGGTATTTCCCTCGCCCAAACACAGGGCCAGCCCCCGCTCACCTTCGGAACCGGCATCGAGGTTATCAACCTCACGGTCACCGTCACCGATGCCCAGGGTCGGCTGATCCCGGGCCTTGAGCGCGAGGCTTTCGCGGTCTACGAAGACGGTGTGAAGCAGGAGCTGGCCCTCTTCAACAAAGACCGCCTCCCCCTGTCCGTTGTGCTGCTCATGGACGCCTCGGCGTCGATGGACGACAAGATAGTGCCGGCGCGTGCCGCCGCGAAGCGTTTTGTTTCCACCCTGGTTCCGGAAGACCGGGCGAGGGTGGTCGCTTTCAACAACAAGATCGACGTGTTGCAGGATTTCACCAACGACAAAGCCGCGCTCAACCAGGGCATCGACCGCTTGCAGCCGTCGGGTTCAACCGCACTCCACAACGCCTTCTACATTTCGATCAAGGAGCTGCAGAAGGAAAAGCAGATTGGATCGGGAGCGCGGCGTCCGGCCATCATCCTGTTGTCGGACGGCGAGAACACCGCCTCGATCGTCACCGACGAGCAGGTGATCGACCTCGCCCGGAGGGCCGAAATTTCCATCTACTCAATTCGCCTCACCGCGGACTTCGAGGGAGACAAGGGCCGCGCGGCTTTCTCGCAAGCCACCCACCTCCTTTCGGTGCTCGCTCGCGAAACGGGCGGGCAGGCCTTTTTCCCCGCTCAGATCCAGGAGCTCGACTCGGTGTACGACCGCATCGCCGAAGAGATGCGAACCCAGTACAGCATGGGATACGTTCCCACCAACCTCAGGAAAGATGGCCGCTATCGGCGTATCGTGGTTCGAATTCCGACCCGCGATAACGTGGTTCTCCGTTACAAACACGGGTACGTGGCTCCCCGCGCCTGAAACGCCGGGCTTCTTCGAAAGCACCGATCCCAAAGACCCAATCGGCCCACTCGCGGCGTTCTTTTTGACCCCGCGCTAGACGAGACCCCACAGGAGAAATTCCCTTCATGCCACGTTCCATCATCGTCGGGAGCGGTTCGGAAATCGCGAAGAACCAGATCACGAACGACATGTTGTCGAAGGTGCTCGACACCAACGACGCCTGGATCCGCGAGCGCAGCGG
>CAZFQH010000437.1:2739-4014 GCA_964520805.1 uncultured Acidobacteriota bacterium
CGCGCTACTACGTGGACCCCGGCACCTCCACTTCGGATCTGGGTGTGGCCGCGGCCGAACGCGCCATCGAGAACAGCGGTGTGGCTCGCGAGGATTTCGACCTCGTGATCTCCGCAACCATGACCCCGGACTACTTCTTCCCCGGAAACTCCGGGATCTACCAGACTCGCCTGGGCCTGCGGCAGATCCCCTGCTTCGATATCCGCCAACAGTGCGCCGGGTTCCTCTACGGCCTTCAGCTCGCCGACGCGCACATTCGCTCCGGTCTCGCGAAGAACATTCTTCTGGTGGGAGCCGAAGTTCACACTGGCTTCATGCCTTTTTCTCAGAAGACCTGGGACGTGATCCATGGCCGCGACCCGGGCCCGATCTCGCCCGAGGACCATGAGTGGAACTCCCGCTTTCGCCACCTGCTGGTGCTTTTCGGTGATGCGGCCTCCGCGGTGGTCATCCGCGCCCACGAAGGCGATGACCGCGGCATCGTGGAAACCATCCTCTGCGGCGACGGCAAGGATCTGGAGAAACTCTACGTGCCCGGCTCCGGCTTCCGGAACCGGCCCTACACCAGCACCGACCAGATCTCGCGCGGTGAACACGTGCCCGTGATGGACGGGAAGGCCGTGTTCAAGATGGCCACCACCCGCATGATCGAAGTGGCCACCGAGGTGATGAAGCGCCACGGAGTGACGGTCTCGGATCTCTCTCTCGTTCTGATGCACCAGGCGAACAAGCGCATCAACGAGTACTGCGCCAAGCAGCTGGGCATTCCCGCCGACAAGGTTGTCCACAACATCGAGCGCTACGGCAACACCACCGCTGCCACGATCCCGCTCCTGTTCGACGAAAGCGCCCGCGCAGGCAGAGTGAAGAAGGGCGACCTGATCCTGATGGTCGCCTTCGGCGCAGGAATGAACTGGGGCGCCACCTTAATGAAAGCGTAGGGGACGGCCGGCGCTCATTTTGGCCTTGCCCGTTGTAGGGGCGGCCCTTGTGGCCACCCTGTAATCGTAGCGGCGTGGGGGTTGCAAGGGCAACCACAAGGGTTGCCCCTACGGTTTCAGAACCGCGACACCCAGGCCGCGAGGGTTGCCTACGGCCCGGTTGGCGCCATCCGTCGTGATGTTGCCGCAACGGTTCGGTCTCTGGGCGACCTCGTGATGTGGCCCCGCTGGCTCACGGTTTGACCTCGCCAATCGTTGTAGGGGCGGCCCTTGTGGCCGCCCTGTAATCGTAGCGGCGTGGGGGTTGCAAGGGCAACCACAAGGGTTGCCCCTA
>CAZFQH010000438.1:0-4009 GCA_964520805.1 uncultured Acidobacteriota bacterium
GTCGTTGTAGGGGCACCCCTTGTGGGTGCCCTGATTCTGCCGAAGGGTGGGTGCCCTGCGTCGTCGCGCGTGCCATTCGGAAGAGTCCGGTCGTTGAAACCGGCGATAATTCGTCCCGTGTCCGCGGGGAAGATGATCGTCACCGCCCTGCCCGCGATGGGGGCGACGCTTCTCTATTGCGCCCTGGCCCTTGTTTGGATGGAGCCCTGGATCCTCAGCCCGCACGACACCGTCGCTGATGTCGGAGACCCTCTCCACCTCGCCCACATCATGGCCTGGAACGCGCACCAGCTGATTCGCGACCCCCTTCGGCTCTTCGATTCCAACAACTTCTACCCCTGGCCGCAGAGTCTGTCCTTCGCGGACCATCTGGTGCCCGAGTCCATTCTCGTTGCCCCCGTTCAATGGATCACGGGAAACGCGGTTCTCGCCTACAACCTGGCGGTTTTCATTGGCCTCGTTTCCTCCGCCTTTTCCATGCGGTGGCTGATCCTCGAGGTCACCGGGAACTCCCGGGCCGCTCTTGTCGCCGGGGTTGTCTACGCCTTCAATAGCTTCACTTTGGTCGAGGCCGCCCGAGTCAATGTCATCCACATGCAGTGGTGGCCGGTGGCTCTCGTCTTTCTGGGCCGGTTCGTCAACGCCCCGGGATTCGCGAATGCTCTGGGGCTTGCCCTGGCCCTCGCGCTGCAGGGCCTGTCGGGAACGTACTACCTCGTGTTCTCCGCCCTGCTGGCTCCCGTCTGGATCGGTGTCGCCTTTCTGGGTGCTGGAAAACGTCCGACTCCGCAAGGCGCCAGGAATCTCGCAGGGGCGGCCCTGCTCACCGCGATCCCCGTGCTGGTCACGGTCTATCCCTACATGGCCCGAGGGCTTCCGCAGTCCCGGGTGTCGCCCGGTGTCGATCTCATGGCGTATGTCTCGCCCGCCACCGGCTCGGCGGTGTGGGCCGGACTCTTGCCTCAGGGCGGCCTTGGGAGGGAGTTCAAAGGGGTCCTTGGACTCACCCTCGTCGGCCTCGGGATTGTCGCCCTGGTACGAAGCCGATCGGGCTGGCCCCGTGCCCTCGGCCTGATCGCGCTGGTGACCGCGGCTTTTGGAATCGCTCTTTCTCTCGGCGACAACATCACGATTGGCGGCACCTCCTACGGTCGCGGACCGCACCACTTTCTGTTCGACCTTCTACCCCTTCAGGGCCTGCGTCATACACCTCGCTTCAACGCTCTGGCCGTCCTCGGCTGTGCGGTCCTCGCCGGGTTGGGGCTTGGCGCTTTCCTTGGACGTTCGAAGGCCGCCACATTCGCGACGCTGGCTCTGGTCGCAGCCCTCCCCTTGGAGCACTGGAGCGACACCAAGTACGGCGCGCAACTGCCTCCGATCGCGAGCCTCCAGGCCGCCTATCGCGACCTTCCCCGGGCTCCGCTCGTGGATCTTCCGATCTATCCCATGGCACGCCGGCGGTTCTGGGCCGCCTATCCGTACTTCTCCACGTTTCATTGGAATCCGGTGCCGATCGGACGCACATCGTTCTATCCGCCCGGCCATGATTTCCTCGCCTGGTTGCTTGAGGCCTTTCCCGACGATCGATCGATATCGGCGCTCTCCCGGCTCGGAATCCGCACCGTGGTTGTCCACCCGCGCATCTGGGTTGCGGACGAGCGGCGGGAGAAACTTGAGGCGCTAAAAGCCACTCCCTCTCTAGTTCCGATGAAACGCACGGCTACGCCTTTCGAGCCGAATGTGTTCGAACTCGGCGACGAGCTTTATTACGAACTAAAGGCGAATGAAACTGCGGCTTCCCTTTGCACCCCGACCGCAGAAATCTCCGGGCCGTCGCTTCGCGTTCTTCCCATGGGGACGACGCCCGGCGATGGCCTTGATCGGGTGAACGATGGGGATCCGTCCACCCGTTGGTCCTCGGGCCTGGACCAAACCGGCTGGTACGGGTTTCAGGCTCAACTGGATTCACCCCGGCTCCTCGCGGCGGTGGCTCTCCAGAGCCCCGGCGATCGATTTCCTCGCTTGTGGCCCGTCCTTCAGTTGCGAGGTCCCGGAGGGCGTTGGGAGACGGTGGTCTCGCCCTTCTCGCCCGAAGTGGCCTGGGAATCTCTGAGTGCTCAACTGCAGGGCGCAAGGAGTGTGCGGTGGGTGATTCGCTTCGACCGCCGCGAAGTTCAGGCGTTTCGCCTCGTCTTCGCCATCGCCGCGCCGGCCGCCGTTCCTCCGTTCGAGATCGAGGAACTGCGGGCGTTCGCCGAGTGCCCTCTCCCATGACCGATACCGAACGACTGGATGTTCGCGTGGCCCGCCAGTTCGCACTATCGCGGCGGAAGGCCCAGGACGTGATCGCCGCCGGTCAGGTGGATGTGGATTCGCAGCGCGTCCGCGATGGGGGTTCCCAGGTCCGGCCCGCTCAGAATGTCGCCTTCAATCCCAATCGACGGCGTGAGGCTTCGATTCGACTATCGCTTTCTACCGCGTTTCTGGACGATCACCTCGCCGTGGTCGACAAGCCGCCCGGGCTTCTCACCGTGCCCACCGATGGCGGAACCCACGACGACAGTGTGCTCAGCCGTCTGCGCTCCGATTTCGAGCGGGTGCGCGGAGCCAGAAACTACGTGGGGGCGCTGCATCGTCTCGACCGCGGGACCTCGGGCCTGGTTGCCATCGCTCTTTCGCGCGAGTGCCATGCCGCGGGCCGCGCGGCCTTTCGGGATCACGCGTTCCTGCGCCGCTACCTGGCCCTCGTGGAAGGTGTTCCGAAGGCCAGACAGGGAACCATCGATCTGAAAATCTCCGACGAATACGAGTCGGGCAAACGCCACATCGTCAACGACGACGATGACGAGCCATCACGGGCCGCGGTCACCCACTATCGCGTCAAGGAAACGTTTAGCCGCGCGGCACTTCTGGAGGTCGAGCTCGAGACCGGCCGCCAGCATCAGATCCGTTTGCACCTCCGCGCGCTCGGCCACCCCATCGTGGGCGATGGGGTTTACGGCAGCAAGGAGCGGTCCGAGAAGAGCCGTCCACTCCTGCACGCCTGCCTTCTGTCGTTCCCTCATCCAATCACCGGAGCCCCGGTCCATTGCGAAAGCGGTCTGCCCCGGGATTTCAAGGAGGTCGTTGAAAGACTGCGGCGGCCGCGAGGTTGAATGCCGATTCGAGCCGAGCGCATTCGCCCAACCTTCTTGTAGCGGAGGAACGGAGGACCCGTGTGCCGTTGAAGCACAATGCGCCACTCATGATCTCGGGATCACGGCTGAATGAGGACTCTGGCACCTGGGGCGTACACCGCGATTGTGCGGGGCAAGGGCGCATTCCAGGGCATCGGCCTGGTCGAGGTCTACAAGAAGTAGCTGTCCATCGTTCCCTCTCGTCATTCCCGCGAAAGCGCGAGGCCACTTTTCGGTGGTCTCGCCGCCGGGGGCCGCGGAGCGCGCGCACGTGGTGTCAAGATATGAAGCCGGTGGTCGCCGGCCCGGGATTTCAAGGAAGTCGTTGAAAGACTACGGCCTCGCGGTCGGGTACCTACGGCCGCGCCCCGATCTCCACTTCTTCGAGACGCCACCCGTCGTAACTCGTAGCCCCTTCCGCGACCAGAAGACTGATGCCCATGGCTTTTCGTCCGCCAAGCTCGAAGCCCAGTCGGGCACGACCGGGGTCTTTCAGCAACTGATCGACGATCTGGAGGATGTGAGCGTCGTCGAGCCGGGCGAGTTCAGTCCAGCTGCCATCGGCGTTTCGGCCGGCCACGCGAAACCGGGTGGGGAACTCGCTGTTCCGGTCGAGGGGCAGAACCAGCCAGTCGAGTTCGAGGAACTTTCGTCCGAACGTCACCTCCCAGAACTCGTCGCCGCGCAGGGGATGGGTGACCGTCCAGGCCGTTCCCGGATCGCCGTCGGCCGCTCGTGAGGCATCGCCTTCCCGCGCTCGATAGTGCCAGGCGGAATCCCGCGTCGGGCTGGCCGTGGGGGGGAGCGGTGCGGCCGGCCAACGCGGTGCCCGG
>CAZFQH010000439.1:0-4008 GCA_964520805.1 uncultured Acidobacteriota bacterium
CTCCAGACCGGCGCGAATTTCCACGAAGGGGCGGTGCCCGTGTTCGTGGTCGGGTGCATGCTCGTGGGCACCTGCGGGTAATAACGACTGCGGAGGAGGGTGCGGTGGATGCGAATGGGGGTGTGAGTGACGGTGATCCGGCGCATGTTCGTGATCGTGCGAGTGCGGATGCGCGTCCAGATGGGGATGTGAATGCGGGTGATGATGATCATGGGCCGGTCCGTGCCCCTGATCTTGCGCGGGCCTCTCTTCGATCACCAGAAAGCGCTTTCCGTGCAACGCGTGGTCCGCATGAGGAACGAGGTCGCAGCGGAACCGCGACGGCAACCCGGCCGCCCGCACCGCCTCACGAACCGCGGCCTCCAGCAGGGGGAACGCGTCGAGCATCGCCGCCACGAACATGTCCCCCGCCATACCCCCGACGGGGTCAAGCTGAATGTGCATCAGGAAGCGGGCGGTTCTTCGGCCATGCCTTCGGGATGGTTCGTGCCGATCCCGAGCAACCCAAGTGCGCAGAGCTTTCGGAACTCGGCCGGGTCGTCACAAACCCAGGTGGCCACACCGAGGTTCGCCAACTTCGCGCGGTCGAGCAGACTCGGCGAAAGATGACCTTTCTCGGGCATGATGAAACGCGCGCCGACCCGGGCCGCGGCGATGAAAATCAACTCTTCCGGATCGCGATAGAAGAGGTGACCTCGGGGCGCATCGGGCAGAAGCACGGCCATGCGCTCCAGGATGGACGTGGAGAACGAGAGAAGCGCCACATCGGTCTCCATGTCGTCGGTGACGCGCACGCCGGACCTTACGATCTCGGCGGCGATACGGCGCTCGAACGCATCGTCGTCGGCCAGCGACGACTCTTTCTTAATCTCCAGCATCACGCGGGCGCGGCCCTTCAGGAACTCAAGCAGTTCGCCGAGTGTGGCCACCCGCTGCGGCGAGAACTGCGCTCCGAAGCGCTGGGGATACGACACGTCAGCGGCGCGGACTTCGGACAGAGTGAGCGTGCGCACGTCACCGGTGCGGTCGGAAGTGCGGTCAAGCGTGGGGTCGTGGATGACCACGATATGGCCGTCCGCCGTCATCTGGACGTCGCATTCGACGAGAGTGGCTCCCACCGCGATGGCGCTCTCGAACGAGGCGAAGGTATTCTCGGGAGCGGCCGAAGAGTTGCCCCGATGGGCGATAACCGGGGTCATGGGGTCAGGGCCGGGTTCCCGGCCGCGCGACTCGCCGTCAGCTCGTAAACGCGGGCCTCGATGAAGACCTGAAGCAGGTCGGCGTCGAGTTTGCCGTGGCTCGCTTCATAGTGAAGAATATCAAGGGCCTTTTGAATGGGAACCGCCTTCTTGTAGGGGCGATCCCAGGCGACCAGAGCGTCGAAAATATCGGAGATGGTCATCATTCGCGATTGAAGAGGGATGTCCGCGGCTTTCAACCTTCGCGGGTAGCCGGTGCCATCCAGCTTCTCGTGATGCGCGAACGCGATCTCGGGCACGCGCGCGAACTCGCCCGTCCAGGGAATCTGGGAGAGGAAGCGGAAAGTATGGGTCACGTGGCTCTCGATCTCCACGCGCTCCTCCTCCGACAGCGAACCGCGGCGAATCGAGAGGGCCTCCAGTTCGTTGGCGGTGATGTAAGGCCGGTTCACGCCATCCACGTCCAGATAGCTCAGGTTCGGCAGTTCGATGAGGGCGGCGGCGGTGTTGGCCTCCAGGACGCTCGGCTCGTTCGACTTCACAACCACATCCAGCGCGGCGTCGATCTCCTTCTGATGCGCCGCGTGTTTCAGGTCGAGGGCCCGCAGCGCCTCGCGATCGCCTCCGGTCTCAAGACACGCCACTTTGGCGCGCAGGTACTCCGCTTCGGCGGTACGCTTGATCACTCCGAAACGCTGGCGCAGGGCGAGCAGTTCGCCGTAGAAAAGCTTCTTCGCCTTCACCAGGACCTTTTCGCGCACTCCGACTTTTCCGAAATCGTGCAGGAGGCTCGCGTATCGGACTTCCTGAATCTGGTCGCGACTGAAGCGCACCGGCGCAAAGAGGCCCGACGAAGCGCCGTCCACTTTCTGAGCGAGCCCGACCGTGAGTTCGGCGACCCGGCCGGAATGACCCGACGTGGTGGGATCGCGGCTTTCAATCGCGGTCACGGAGGCCTGAACGAAGGATTCGAAGAGCGACTTGATGTCTGCGATCAGCCGCGTGTTGACGAGCGCCACCGCCGCCTGCGAGGCCAGCGACATCACGAGGTCGAGGTCCAGATCGTCGAAGGACACCACCACCCGCTCCACCAGCGAACTCGGCTTCAGTATCGTCGCGGGCTCGGTCTTCTTGTTGATGAGCTGAATGACGCCGATGATCTCGCCTTGGTGATCGCGCATGGGCACCACCAGCATCGACTTGGTTCGGTAGCCCGACTTGGTGTCGAAAGATCGTGAGATCCGGTACGGAGTTCCCTCGGGAAGTTCGTAGGCGTCCGCCACGTTGACCGCGGTGCCGTTCACCGCCACGTAGCCCGCGATGGACGTCTGATCCAGGGGCATGCGCGACTCCTGGAACGCGACCTGCACCGAGTCGTTCTTGGCCAGCGCAAATCGAAGAGTGTCGGGCTGCTCGGGAGTGTCGCCGCGCACGACCAGGTACAGGCTGCCCGCGTCGGCGGCGGTGATCTGGCGGGACTTGTCGAGGATCAGGGAGAGCAGCCGGGAGATGTCGCGTTCGGCCGAAAGGGCGGCGCCGATCTTGTTCAGCTCGGAGAGTTCGGTGTTGCGCCGGGCCAGTTGCCCCTCGAGGGTGGATACCGTAGATCGACGTCCGGCGGTGTCGAGGGCGAAACGCGAGGCGCGCTCGAGGGCCAGATTCGAGAGCGGGGCGAGAAGCACCGCGGGAATGGTGCGAAACGCGGCGAGGGTGGGCGTGACATCTTCAGACTTCCCCACCACCAGAATGGCGGCGGAAGCGTTCAAGAGGGCGTCGGCCAGAACATCGCTCGCGGCAAGCAGGCGGGCGGCGTCGGCGACCACCAGAGCTTCGCGGTCGGCCAGGTGGGGGATGAGACTCCCCGCATCCTCGACCTGGAACACCTCGGGCTGGGGTTCCGCGAAGAGCGTGGCGGGATCGCCAAAGACGTGCATTCTCATCAGGATTCGCCCGTCGAGCGTAGCACACGGGACTCGGCGTCCCCGGCTTGCGGTCGGACGAGATGCGATGTCGATCACACCCCCTCCCGTTTAGCGCCTCCCCGGCCGGAGAGTAGGCTCAAGGTAGCGATGATGGACGAACTCCTGAAGAGCAGCGAACATCGGCTGTGGGACCTCATCGACGAGCGGATCCGTCCGGGATGCGATCTCAAGGCCCTGGATCAGCGGATCTGGGACCTGTTCGGAGAAACCTGGGCGGTGATGTTCACGGACCTCTCGGGTTTCTCTCGGCAGGTCGAGAAATTCGGCATCCTGCACTTCCTGCAGATCATTCACGAACACAAGCGACTTTTGAGCCCGATCCTCCGCCGGCACGATGGCATCCTCATCAAGATGGAAGCCGACTCGCTGATCGTCATCTTCCGGCACACTCAGTCCGCGGTGTCGTGCGCCATGGACATGCAGGCGGCCCTGGGCGAACTGAACCGGACCCGGCCCGCGGAGACCGAGATTCTCCTCGGCATTGGCATAGGGTACGGGGAAATGCTGAGGGTTGGCGACCAGGATGTGTTCGGTCGTGAAGTGAACGCGGCGAGCAAGCTCGGTGAAGACACGGCCGAGGGTGGCGAGGTCCTGCTGACGAAGGCGGCGGTCGAATCCCTGGGTCCAGTCGCCGGCCTGACCTTCGAACGGATCGCGACCAGCGTCGGCGGTTCGATCGAAAACTACCGCGTGTGTGCCGACGCGGCCCGCGGCTAAGGCGTGGCTTCGGCGAGGGTGGTAGGGCGGCCATTCGCGCGAAGACTGCTGCTCGCGGTCCTGATCGCGGCCCCTTGCCGGTATCGATTTCGCTGCTCTTCACCAGCTCC
>CAZFQH010000440.1:0-3983 GCA_964520805.1 uncultured Acidobacteriota bacterium
TTCGCGCTCCACCCCGAAACTTCGAGTCGAGTTGTGGAAGCGTCACGGAACCGGCTCCTGGCGCTGCCACGCGATGGAGCGGTCGCTCTCCATCGTGATCTCGTGCTCCGCGAGCGCCGTGTTGTCGCGCAGGCAGGGTCTGGCTGCGATCGATCCTGACAGGCGCCGGCGCGATGTCTATTTCGCCACGTTGATCTGCGCGCGGCCCGACACGATGCTGACTTCGCGGCCGTTCGCGATCCAGGCCCGGCTCCCTGCATTCGCGAGCGATTCCACTGTCGTGCCTTTGACCACGGCCGTGCGTACGAGATCCTTCGATGCGGGATCAACAACCACGAGAGCCAGTCCGAGAGTGGCACGTCCGAACTCCACCGGACTGTAAGGGTCCTCCGGCGCCATCGTTGCGACGAGCCCCACGGCCCGCGATCCGATCGTAGCCAGCGACGCCAGGCGCTCGGGCGCGACCGTCCAGGACGACCACGCGCCCTTCAAATCGAGGCGCTCGATGACTCCGGCGTAGGCGTTCGCGAGTCAGACATTTCCCAGGTCATCCTCATGAATCGTGAAAGGAGACCACCGCCCGGCCGCCCACCCGGTCTCGCGCGTCACACGACGAGACGCGTCAGTCGAACTCGTCGAGAGAGGAAATCCCACGATGTCCGCCCGCATGCGCGCAGGAGAGAGTCCGGTCCAGGTCGCGATCCAGACACCCGAGGGTCCAGCGTGGAGGGCGAGCAGGGTGTGAGGCCGCGCTGTGTCGAAGATCCGTTCACTCTTTCGCGTTCTGGAGTCGAACCGCAGAACACCGGTCGTCGTCGCGTCTGAGAAGGCAGCGAAGAGAACGCCGTCGTGCGCCACGACACTGGAGATGGAGGGCGCCAGGAGTTTCGCCTCCCGGGCAGAACCGTCCGTGAGCGACACGCCGACCACCCGCGGCGAGCCGTTAAGCCGTGTAGAGGCTCCTGTAGCAGGGCGCATGCCATGTGGAGGGCGCGGGTCCGGACCGTCGGGTTGACGTGCCCTGGGGCCCTCTCGCCCGCTATGGTCAAGGGTTTCAGTGGAGTTTGGGTCTGCGACGCCGGCCATTCCGATCCAGAAAAGCCTGCGTTCGCTCGTCTGCGCGGTCCGCAGTTCCTGCGGTGGCGTTAGAGGCCGGACTTCAGGGTTGGCCTGTTGCGAACGGATCACCCCGCAGGGGCGGGCCTACCGGGCCAGGTGGACCTTGCCCTCCCGGGCGAGCCTGCCGAGGTGCAGGTGAATCACACGGGCGGCCAGATCGTGGGCGGCGACATTCCAGTGCGTGTCGTCACCGAAGTCCCAGGCGAGATCGGGCCGCCTTTGCCGCCCGTCCCCAAGTTGAGTCTCCAGCCCGAGATGGGCTATGCCTGCGGCCTGCGAAGACCACGCGGGGCGCGCGGACTGGTTGGCAAATCGCGCTTGTTTCACTTACGCTCTCAGGCCGGTGATCTCCGCCATCTCTTCCTGGCTGTGGCCTTCGAGGTAGAGCAGAATCAGCGCGCGATTCAGCTCATCGAGCTGGCTGATGAAGACGCGCAACTGCCGGATCTCGGTCGGCGGCTCGGCCGCGGCCACGATCTCGATTCCCGAGCCCTCCATCGACACCATGGGACCAGTCGCCCGGCGATCGCTCCGGTAGAACGAGATCGCCACGTTCATGGCCACGCGATACATCCACGTGGAGAACCGCGACCGGCCATCGAAGCCGCCGAAGGAGCGGAAGAGCTGAATCACGATCTCCTGCTCCAGGTCCGGCCGATCCTCGAGCCTGTGGCAATAGACGCTCGCAACCTTGTAGACGATGCCCTTGTGCTGGTCGAGCAGGGCGAGGAAGCGGTCGTGGGTGTCAGGGGCGGTCATCGAAATTGGCTTTCGAGACATTAGTCGCAGGGAAGCCGAGGAAAATCACAAGGCACGCGGCTCTGATGTGCCTTCGAGACCGACCACTCGCTTCGGTCCGTTCGTACGAGCAGTGAATGGCTTAGCCTTCGGATGTCATGAGCATCCCGGAAAGAATCGTTATCGATCCGAATATTGCGCACGGTCGTCCCACGATCAAGGGCACCCGAGTTCCTGTGACGATCGTGGTTGGCAGCCTCTCGGGCGGAATGAACTTCTCGGAAGTCGAGCGCGAGTACGGCGTCACCGGTGAAGACATTCGAGCCGCCCTCCGGTTCGCCGCGTCTTTGATTGAAGAAGAGTCTTTTCACGCGCTACCAACGGTGTAGAAGTTTCTCCTCGATGCCAACATGCCGCGGTCGGTGATCGCGGTCTGCGAGGCTCGAGGCCATGACGCGGTCCATGTCGCCGATAAGGGCATCGCTTCAGCGGCCGATGACAAGATCGCTGCATTTGCCCTCTCAGGTGGATGGGTGCTGCTTACGCGCGATCTCGACTTCTCAGACATCCGAACCTACCCTCCGCAGAACACGCCGGGAATAGTTGTCCTTCGGGTACCCGATACGGCCGTCGCGGCTGAGATCGCGCAGGTTGTTGACTCCTTCCTCGCTCAGAAGGCCTTGGTCGAGGCGATGCCTGGAAGACTTGCGATTCTCGAACCTGATCGAGTTCGATTCCGGCCGCGGGTCTGAGGCCGTCACAGGAACCGTGGCAAAAATTGCCACGGTTCAAATCGAAGACAAAGCCAGAGTTGCGTGATCTATCCCGTCGTCCCGGCGAACACCCCGTTCCTCAAACTTCGGAAGGGTGCAAGCGCCGGAATCCAAGTTGGCAACGGACGGGGCGCCAAACCCTCCGACCGCACGTCGCGCCTGCATAACCCAGAACCGCCCTCCCTCGCACCGCGCAGAGATCGATCCCCTGAAGCTGCACGGCTATCTCCTTTCGATGTCGCACCCGATCGGCCGATTCAAGGCTCGGTCCTTCAATGCCGTTGGCCTCGCCTTCAACCCTGCCTCCGCTACCCCCCTGGCCATGACCGACACCATGACGCCTTCTCCGTCACGATAAGGCATGCTTGCTCGGCAGGAGCCAACCATGTCGATCTCCGTCCACGAACCTGAAGCCCAGGTTCTCAGCCTTAGGGCCGAGGACCGCGCCCACCTCCTCGACCTGTTGATAGAGAGTTTCGAGCCGGACTCCGGAATTCAAGCCGCGTGGGTCGCCGAGGCCGTGCGCCGCCGCGACGAGGTTCGAAGCGGGCGGGTGGAACCAATTCCCGGAGAAGAGGTCATCGCGCGCGTCCGCCAAGCGTTGGCAGGTGAAGTACCGATTCCACCCCGAAGCGCCTGCTGAGTTCGAGGACAGCGTGTGTTGTCAGGTCGGCTTGGAGCTCCAGGTTCCTTCCATGCGTCGAAGCGGCCCTCGTATCCGTCGAAGCGACGCCGATGCCCTAGGAGCGGGGAGCAGTTTCCGACGGGGGACCTTGTGGAGGTGGCACGTTTGGGGTACCTCGCCAGCGCGGAGTATCCCTGGGAGGAAGAGCCTGATCTAGCGCTGCGCATCCAGAGGCAGATGGCCGCCGAGCTCCACTGTTTCAAGTCGAGGAGGCCGACGGCATGTCGCCGACGAAGCAGTCGCCCGACCGTGCATGGCTGCGAACTCTTTCGCGAAGGCGGGCGTCATACCATCTATTGGAATCCGACAAATCGCAAGACCACGGCCGTCCCCCGTCATAGCGAGATTGTCGGCCCAACCGCGGGGCGGATCTGCAAGGATCTTGGAGTGCCCAAGCCCGGCGCATAGGCGGACATCCTCGCAGGCACCGCCGAACAACGGCTTGCACCAGACAGGGCGCGCAGGTGTGCCCGCTTCGCGGGCAGTCGTTAGAGTCGCGCCCTGCAAGGCGACCCTAGTTGCGTCAGTCCGCCAAGCGAAGGGTGCCGTCCAACAAAGAATTGGAACGGACGAGGTCCACGCAGACGGCCGTGGGCCCTCGCCGCGCAATTCAGTGTTCGACCGACGATTGGAGAGCGAGACGGCTACGGCTCGCCAACAATCTCGTT
>CAZFQH010000441.1:0-3977 GCA_964520805.1 uncultured Acidobacteriota bacterium
TGGGTGCCCGGCCCGGGTTGAAGCGTAGGGGCACCCCTTGTGGGTGCCCGGCCCGTTTTGATGTTCAATGGGCCGGCCTGCGAGCCGGGGAACGGGACCTCAGGGCTTCCGGCGGTAGCGCCTCAGAACGCCCACCACCGCGCCTTGCACGCGAACACGGTCGGCGTTGAGCACCAGGGGCTTGAGCGATTCGTTCCGAGGCTCGAGACGGATGCGGCCATCCGCCTCCGTCCTGAAGACCTTGAGGGTCGTCTCCGTCTCGTCGATGAGCGCCACCACGGTCTCGCCGTCTCGGGCCTGTTCCCTTCTCTCGATCACCACCACATCACCGTCTTCGATGTGGGCATCGATCATCGAATGGCCGCGGACGCGGAGAGCGAAGGTTTCACCGCGACCGAGCCAGTCGGCGGGAACCGAGATTGTGTCGGGATTTGAGATCGCTTCGATGGGCACCCCGGCGGCCACCCGGCCGAGCAGAGGGATTTCGGCCACTTCGGAGGCGCTCGCGCTCGGAATCTCCAGCGCGCGCGAGCGGTTGGATTCGCGGTTCAAAAGGCCCCGAGCCGCAAGATTCTTGAGGTGCTTGTGCACCGTCGCCGTGGAGGCGAGATCAAAGTGGTCGCAAATCTCCTGGATGGAGGGGGCAAAACCACGTCGATCGATCGATCGGGTGACGAAGTCGAGTATCTGTTTTTGACGGGGCGTTGGATTCACGGACCGGAATTATAGGCGAAAGAAAAGCGAATATCGCAAACGCCCTCGCAGTGAGACGCGACACAGAACGCTTCGACCCGCGTATCGGCCTTCGGTGTACTCTCCGGCCATGGCCCTTTCGCCCGGCAGCAATATTGGCCCCTATCGGATCATCGAGCCCGTCGGGCGGGGTGGAATGGCGAGCGTCTTCAAAGCTTATGAGGCCTCGCTCGACCGCTACGTGGCGCTCAAGATTCTGCCTCCGGAGTTTCTGCACGACCCTTCGTTCGCCGAACGGTTTCGGCGCGAGGCCCAGACCATCGCGAAGCTCGAGCATCCGCAGATCATCCCGATCTTCGCCTACGACATCGACGCCGCGACGGGCACGCCGTGGATGGCCATGCGCCTCATTTCCGGCGGCTCTCTATCTCAGCGAATCAAACGGGTCCGTCTCGCCCCCACGGAATGTGCGCGCGTCCTCAAAGACGTGGCGGAAGCCCTGGACTACGCACATGGCGCCTGGGTCATCCACCGCGACGTGAAGCCACAAAACGTATTGCTCGATGACGCGGGTCGGGTGTACCTCGCCGATTTCGGCATCGCCAAAATGGTCGAATCGACCGCACAGCTCGACGAGGCTGGCCCTCGAGGGAGAAGAAACGAACCTCTCGGTCGCCGTCCGCTTTTACAACCAGTTCGACAAGTCCGTCCGGTTTCGCTAGTTGCTAGAAGGTAGGGGCGGCCCTTGTGGCCGCCCTTGTGTCCCAAGCATGGCGATCTAGGGTTTCGGTTCGAGGGCGAGGCGGACGATGCGGTCGAGGATGTCGCCAAAACGTAGACCTGCGGCGGCGGCCTTTAGGCAACAGCGAGTTCATCGTCATACCCGGCAAGGTATTGACCTCCAGGACGACCGGTCCCGACGGACCCAGGACCACGAGCGGACCCTTGTAGGCCCACGCCGCTTCGGTCGCCATCAGGGTCTGCTCGGGGGCATTGAGCGATGCGAGGCGCGCCACCACCGCCTTTCGAGAAAGAGACCGGCGAGGGCCGCCGGCGCCATCGGCCCGAGAGCGCGAAGCCTGCCCTTGGGGCAGCGCGTTTGGCGCGTCGGACGCCCCTCGGACGTAGCTCCGGACGCCCCCGGTCATACGAATCGGCCGGCAAAACGGCGCTTGCTTCACTTACGCTCCCCGCCGCAGAATCACGGTCCGGCAGGTCCGTGCGACCCTGTCAGCCAGCGTCGAAGACCGCGTCGATGTCGCGGCCTCCATGCAAGACTCGGACGAGATCGATGCCACCGTCGATCGGTTCATAGAAGATAACGTATCGCCCGAACGGGAGGCTGCGTATGCCGCGCCCAAGCTCACCACGAGCCCGGCCGATCGAGGGCTGCGACGCGAGCAGCCCCAGTTCATGATCCAGACGATCAACCCAACTGTCGGCAGCCGCCAAACTGTCTTCGGCAATGTAATCCCAGATTTCGATGATGTCGGCCGCGGCAAGCGGCCTGCGCGTCACGAGCGCCATCTAGGATTTCACTGGCCTGCGGGACCCTCGGGCGCGACCTTGCCGCTTGATCGCCTCGGCATCCCAGGGCTCGCTCGGCCCGCTATCCTGCCCTTGGCGGACTTCACTTCGAAGCTGCGCCAGCTTCGCCTCGCGGAAGCTGTCCTGCTCCTCAAGCAGCCGCAACGCCTCGCGCATGACTTCGCTGGCCGACGTGTACCGGCCGGACGCAACCCTCGATCGGACAAGCTCCTCCAGTTGGGGACTCAGGCTGACATTCATGCCCATCGTAATGGCTACCTTTCCTTGACCTTGGTCAGCACAGAGACTATCAGGAAATGGCAAAGATGGACATGCTGCGGCGCTCGCGGCAACCGGCAGCGCCTGGTGATGCGCAGCGCGCAGGAAGTCCTTGGGCCAGCGCGCAGCCTGGCCTTGGGCCAGCGCGCAGCCTGGCCTTGGGCCACTGCGGCTTGTCGTACGCGAGTGCGTACAGCTTGGACGGTCGAAGGCCACTCGACCGGAGCCAATGTCGGGAGAATAGAGGGCTCGACGAGGCTGTCCCTCGAGGGAGAGGAAACGAACCTCTCGGTCGCCGTCCGGTTTCGCTAGTTGCTAGAAGGTAGGGGCGGCCCTTGTGGCCGCCCTTGTGTCCCAAGCATGGCGATCTAGGGTTTCGGTTCGAGGGCGAGGCGGACGATGCGGTCGAGGATGTCGCCAAAACGTAGACCTGCGGCGGCGGCCTTTAGGCAACAGCGAGTTCATCGTCATACCCGGCAAGGTGTTGACCTCCAGGACGACCGGTCCCGACGGGGGCAACCGCGTCACTCGGCCAGCATGTAGCACGTCGTGCTACACTTTTCCCGTGGCCCAAACAATCACCCAACGTGAGCTACGCAACGAGAGCGGTCAGATCATGCGTCGACTCGACCAGGGAGAGACGTTCATCGTAACGCGCAACGGCGCGCCCGTTGGGGAACTCACGCCGCTGCGACGCCATCGCTTCGTTGCCGCCGACACCGTCATCGCCATGTTCCGCAATGCCCCGACCGTCAACGCCAAACGCTTCCGCAAAGACCTTGATGCCAAAGCCTCTCAGGACGCCAGGCCTCGTGGCTGACCTTCGCCGCGCCCGAGGCCTCCTCGACACTTCGATCATCATCGACCTCGATCGACTTGACTCGGCACGACTACCAATCGAAGCGGCGATCAGCGCAATCACCATGGCCGAGTTGGCCGCGGGACCACATGCCACGGCCGACCCCGACGAGCGAGCGCGAAGGCAGGACCGCCTGCAACGCGCCGAAGCAGCGTTCGATCCGCTGCCGTTTGACGGAGAAGCCTCCCGCGCTTACGGCCGGGTCTATGCCGCGGTCGTCGCCAGCGGGCGCAAGGCGAGAGGCGCACGGGCCGTTGACCTGCTCATCGCAGCGGCCGCATGCGCGGCGGGGCTGCCGCTCTATACGCGAAATCCCGGCGACTTCGACTTCAAGGCACTTCACGGGCTCATCGAAATCATCAGCGTCTAAGCTGCGGCGGTCGGGATACCGTCTTGAAGCCTCGAACGCGAGGCGCAAATGCCAACCCTGACCGCGATCGAGCATTGAGCATTGAGCGACTCGGTGAGTTCATCGACCATTTCTCTTTTGAGATGGGGGGCCGCAAACAGGAACACGAAGGTAGGGGCCCTTGTGGCCGCCCTTGTGTCCCAAACACCGGGGTGGATCTAGGGTTTCGGTTCGAGGGCGAGGCGGACGATGCGGTCGAGGATGTCGCCA
>CAZFQH010000442.1:0-3974 GCA_964520805.1 uncultured Acidobacteriota bacterium
GGCTGTCCGAGATGCTGTGCGCGGCATGGGGATGGGTCCAGGCGAACGGTGCACTATGAATCACGTTTCTTCGGGGACTCTCCGCCTCTCCCGAATGAGGTGAAGGCGATCACGAGCGTCACTGAGGGTCTCGCGATGGGCGCCCTTGAATCGACCGCCCGGTACTACTTTCGCCAGAAAGGGCGATGGGTCTTCGTATGGATCTCAGACTGAGGGCAGCGTCTCCCGGGAATTGCCTGTCGCTCACAGGCAAGAGACCGTCGAACAACGGCTTGCACCAGACAAGGCGCGCCTTGCAGGTGATTGCGAGTGTTCTCCGGACCTCGCAAATGAGGGAGCGTAGCGATGGCATATGACCGATCGGATTGGCATTACGACGGGGAGTTCCCAGCGGATCTCCCATCGTCCGCTGGGGGCATCCACATTGGAATGTTCTTGGCGTGGGCCATAACGCGGGGCTTTGAAGGCGACTGCCATCGCACGGGCTCAGTGAGGGCGCTCCTCTCGGTTCGTCTTCGTCGATCCAAGGGAAGCGAGTTTCTAAGGAAGTACTGTGAGGAGAAGTTCTGGGAGGACGACCTGAACGAGGAAGGCAATGCTTTCGCTGAGGACTACTACGCCAAAGACGGTGAACATGGCTATCTAGCGGACTATCAGGAACTACTTGCACAAGGTTTGCCGTCGATGTACCACGTCAAAGACACCTGGGAAAACTTCGATAGGCTGTCAGCGCGCATTGATAAGCGCTTTCGTGAGTGGAGACGAAATGCGAGAAAAAGACGGCGGTAGTTTGTCGCCCCGGCCGGAGAACAACGCGTTGCACCAGACAGTGCGCGAAGGTGTGGCCCTTCGGCATCGGAGCCAGTCGTTGCGGCGCGCCCTGCAGGTGAAGCCGGGTGTTGGACTCTCGGTAGAGGTGGACAATCATGACGGCTCAGGATTCCAAGGTCATCGGGTATTTCGCCTACATGTCGCGTGGCCAAGTCATCTGCACAGAAGGTGATGCGTGCGTCATTTCCGGTTCGAGCGACGCAATGAAGAGCTACGTCGCAGAGATCCATTTTGGTGACATCGACCTGTACGGTAAGCGCCTCAGAAGTCTCACCGCCGGAGGCCGGGATGGAGAGAACCGCCCGTGAGGCACAATTATTACGCTTGATGGGAATCCCCACATTGGGAGTACACTGCCGTTCCTCGTGAAGCCGACTCACCTTCTGACCTCCATTCCCGCCATCGCCAGCGTGGCCATGAATTCCCGCGGCATGCGCATGATGCGCATGCCCTGCCGCGGGGCCGAGGTCTTATTGAGCTAGGCAAGTTCAACAAGCAAAACCTCAAGACCCGCGATCGGTTATCCGAGCGGGTCTTTTGTGTTTCTGGGACCTGAAATCGGACTCCACCGGTCGCGAAGTCTTCACTTCGATACCCACCAACCAAGGAGAAACCGATCATGTCCGACCCCACACTTCACCCTGACACTCTGGCCATTCACGCGGGTCAGGCCTTCGACCCGCGCACCGGCGCCGTCTCGTTCCCCATCTTCCAGACCTCGACGTTCGCGCAGCACGCACCCGGCGAACACCGCGGATATGCCTACGCCCGCGGGGACAATCCGACAAGACGCGCGCTTGAGGAATGTCTGGCCGCGATCGAGCGCGCGCGATACGGGGTCGCGTTTGCCTCCGGCCTGGCCGCGGTCAACGCCGTCGTTTCGACGCTCCGCCAGGGCGATCACGTCATCGCCGGGCGGGATCTGTACGGGGGGTCCTATCGCCTGTTCACGAAAGTCTTCGCGAAGTTCGGCGTGCGCTTCAGCTTTGTCGACACCTCGAGAGTCGCGGAAATCGAGGCCGCCATCGAACCGACGACGAAACTGCTGTGGCTCGAGACGCCCTCAAACCCTTTGCTGACCGTCACGGACATCCAGGCCGCAGCCCACGGCGCCCACGCCCGCGGCGTCAAGGTGCTGGCCGACAACACCTTCGCCACTCCCATCACCCAGCGGCCTCTTGAACTCGGGGCCGACCTCGTCCTCCACTCCACCACCAAGTACCTGAACGGTCATGGCGACGTCATCGGCGGAGCCATTCTCACGAACGACTCGGAGATCGATCGCGAGATTCGCTTCCTGCAAAACGCCATCGGGGGCGTGCCCGGGCCCCAGGACTCTTACCTGATCCTGCGCGGCCTCAAGACTCTGTCGTTGCGCGTCGGGCGGCACTGCCAGAGCGCGCAGACCATCGCGGAGTGCCTGGCCAAAGATCCGCGCGTGAAGAAGGTTTACTACCCCGGCCTCAAGACTCACCCCGGTCACGAAATCGCCGCGCGTCAGCAGACTGCGTTTGGCGGCATCGTCAGCTTCGACCTCGAGACTCGCGAGCAGGCGAATGCCTTCTGCACGAACACCCGGCTTTTCGCCTTGGCGGAGTCGCTCGGCGCGCCGCGGTCGCTCGTCTGTCACCCGCCCACCATGACTCATGCCTCCGTCGAGCCCGAGGTTCGCTTGGATCGCGGCATCGGCGATGGCCTCGTCCGCCTGAGTGTCGGCCTTGAGGACGCGCGCGATTTGCTGGCCGACATCGACCGGGCTCTGGATGCCGCGGCCAGGGTGGGCGAAGTCGCCGCCAAAGAATGGGAGGCCGCGTGAACAAACCACTGATCGTTCTCAAGTTCGGCAGCTCGGTCTTGCGCACCGCCGCGGATCTTCCGCGAGCGGTTCACGAGATCTTCCGCTACTCGCGCGAAGGCTTCGGCGTGGTCGCGGTGGTGTCCGCCTTCGAGGGCGTCACCGATCGGCTCCTCGCCCAGGCGAAAGGACTCGGGGCCGACCCGTCCCAAGGCGTTGGGGTCTGTGGCCTGGCCACACTCGTGGCCTCGGGCGAAAGGGAAACCGCGGCCTCACTCCAAATCGCGGTGTCGCAGGCCGGCCTGCCGAGTGACGTGCTCGATCCGCTTTTCCTCGGTCTCAAGGTCGAGGGAGACGGGGTCGAGGGCGCTCCCGTGACGCTCCATGCGGAGAGGGTCACGTCTCTCCTCGGCCAGGGCCGCGTGGTCATCGTTCCCGGCTTCTTCGGACACGACGACGACGGCTCCGTTTCGTTGCTCGGCCGCGGGGGCTCAGATTGGACCGCCCTCTTCCTGGCTCAGCGCCTGGGGGCGAGGTGCCGGCTGCTTAAGGACACTGACGGAATCTACGAACGCGATCCGAACTGCGAAGGCGAGACGCCGCTGCGCTTCGAGCGCCTCAACTATGAGGACGCTCTCGCACTCCATGCACCGGTGGTCCAGGAGAAGGCGCTCCGTTTCTCGCTCTCGCATTCCCAGACGTTCGAAGTCGCTCGGCTCGGCTCGGTAAATGGCACCACGGTCGGGCCCCACGCGACGCTGCTCGCGCGACTCGGGGAAACCGCAAGGCCGCCTCTGCGGGTCACGCTTCTCGGACTTGGAGCGGTCGGGCGAGGCGTTTACGAGCATCTGTTGCGACAAAAGGACCGTTTCGAGGTGGTGGCCATCGCGGTCCGGCATCGGGAGCGTCACCTCGAGTCGGGGGTTCCCGGGCGGCTACTCTTCCCGCTCCACGAAGCCTTGAAGGTCCCGGGCGACATCGTGGTCGAGGCGATCGGCGGCGTGCCCGAAGCGGGCGACGCTCTCGCCGCCGCCCTGCGCTCCGGACGCCACGTGATCACCGCGAACAAGTCAGTGATTGCGGCGCGCGGGTCGGAACTCCGCGCGCTGGCCGAGAACGAGGACGCGCGTTTGTCGTACTCGGCCGCGGTGGGGGGGGTGGTCCCCGTCCTTGAAACACTGCGCGGCATTCGCGGACAGGTGACCAAGGTTGAAGGAGTGCTGAACGGAACGAGCAACTTCGTTCTCGACCGCCTCGGGGCAGGTGTCCCGATCGGCGAAGCGGTGGCGGAGGCGCGGCGTCTCGGGTATGCGGAAGCCGATCCCTCGGACGACCTGTCGGGCCTCGA
>CAZFQH010000443.1:0-3963 GCA_964520805.1 uncultured Acidobacteriota bacterium
CACCTATTCCCCCGAGACCTTGCCGCCCGCCCGCGTGACGAACGACCTCGCCCGACCCCGGCCCCGTGCCGACGATGGCGATCCGCGGATCATGCCCGACCTGCGCGGCCTCTCGCTCCGTGAAGCCGCTCTCATCGCGGCCCGACATGGACTCGGTACGGAGATTCACGGTCGCGGCGTGGTGGCGAGTCATACGCCTCTCCCCGGAACTCCTCTCGAGCCGGGCATGACGTGTTCTCTCACCCTGGGCACCCCCACCCCCACTCGGGCTCCGTCGATCGCGACCGAAGGCGTGGGTCTGCAAGGTTCCAACGGGAGACCGCGGTTGTGAATCTGGGTGCCCTTTCGAATTCACACCCTGGTGCCCGTCTGCACGGCCCGCCCGATCTGGAGGTTCTGGGTCTTGCCTACGACTCACGGATGGTGACGCGGGGACAACTTTTCGCGGCCCTGCACGGCGGGAAGCAGGACGGTCTTGAGTTCGTGAAGTCGGCGAAGCGACGGGGGGCGGTGGCGGTACTTTCCGACCGGATCCCGCCTTTGGAGATGCCGTGGATCGAGGTGGCGAACCCGAGACAAGCGCTCGCCGACCTCGCGGCCGCCTATTTCGGAAAGCCCGCCGATCGCTTGTGCCTGACCGGCGTCACCGGCACCAACGGCAAGACCACCACCGCCTTCCTGATCGATGCCGGCCTGCGACACGCGTCGCGGATCACCGGCCTTATGGGCACGGTGGAAACGCGCATTGCCGGGCGCCCGAAAAGCTCTTCGCTCACCACTCCGGAAGCGCTGGACTTACAGGCCCTGCTCAAGGAGATGGTCGACGAGCGCGTGACCCACGCGACCCTGGAAGTGTCGTCGCACTCCCTCGTCCAGGACCGAGTACGCGGCCTCCAGTTCAAAGCCGCGGTTTTCACGAACCTCACGCGGGACCACCTCGATTTCCATGGCGGCTTCGCGCCCTACTTCGAGGCCAAGAAACTCCTCTTCACCAGGCATCTTCATCCCGAAGGACAGGCCATCGTGAATCTGGACGATGAACACGGCCGCCTGCTCGCCGAGAGTTTGAGCAGCCAGAGTTGCCGGACTTTCGGCTTCACCCCCGGTGCTCATTACCGGCCCGAAGAACTTGAGGTTTCATTCGAAGGTGTGCGCTTCCTCTGCGCCACACCGGAGGGACCGGCCAGAGTTCACTCACCGCTGGTGGGCCGGTTCAACGTGAGCAATCTCCTCGGTGCCATCGGAGCGTTGATGGCGCTTGGACTCTCGCCCGCGGAAGCGGCGCAGGGGGTCTCGAGCCTTGAGGGTGTTCCCGGCCGCATGGAACGGGTGGACGCCGGCCAGTTGTTCCCGGTCATCGTGGACTACGCTCACACCGACGACGCGTTGCGCAATCTCCTCGACACCCTGCGCTCGCTCCAGCCGAAACGGATCATCACGGTGTTCGGGTGCGGCGGCGATCGCGACCGGTCGAAGCGGCCTCTCATGGGTTCGGTGGCGGCACAGCGATCGGATCTGGTGATCGCCACTTCCGACAATCCGCGCAGTGAGCCTCCAAACGGCATCCTCGATGAGATCGCTCAGGGCTTCAAGAACCACACCACGCCGTTCAAGCTCATCGCGGATCGTCGCGAAGCCATCGACACCGCACTGCACGCCGCCCAGTCCGGAGACCTGGTGGTGATCGCCGGGAAAGGCCACGAGGGCATCCAGATCATCCGGGACAAGAGAGTCCCGTTCGACGACCGGCAGGTGGCCCGCGAAATTCTGCGCGATCTGGTTGGCAAAAATGGAGGCCCGCATGCGCGTCCTTGAAACCTTGAGCTGGACTGAGATCGAGTCGGCGCTCGGAGCACGGGCCGTGGGAAACGCGGTTCGGAGCGCTTCCGGCGCCTCCATCGACACCCGAAGCCTTGAGGCCGGCGACATCTTCTTCGCCTTCAAGGGCCAGCAAGCTGACGGCCATGACTACCTTCAGACCGCGTTCGACAAGGGGGCGGCGGCCGTGGTGGTGCAGGATCTTTCGCGCGTGCCCGCGCGTGCCTTCGCGCTGGTCGCCCACAACCCCGAAAAAGCCCTCTTCGAACTGGGGCGGCTCATCCGCTCGCGAACCCGAATCCCGTTCGTGGCGGTCACGGGTTCGGCGGGGAAGACCACCGCCAAAGAGTTCATCGCCGAGTTGCTGACCGCTCGGGGCGAAGTGCTCGCGACCCGCGGGAACCTGAACAATCACCTGGGCGTGCCCCTGACCCTCGCGCGTCTTTCGACCGGCGACTGGGCCGCGGTCATCGAGTGCGGCATGTCCCGCCCCGGGGAGATATCGCGGCTCGCTCACCTCCTTCAACCGAAGGTGGCGCTGATCACCAGTGTCGCGGCCGCTCATCTGGAGTTCTTCGAGTCGGTGGACCAGATCGCCGCGGCCAAGGCGGAGATTTTTGAAACCCTGAGCGAGGGAGACACGGCCATCGTTCCCGCCGACGAACCTCGGCTCACCTCGCGCGTGCCACCGGACGTCCGCAGGGTGTGCAGGTTCGGCGATGACGACCGTTCCACCGTGCGCGCCTCGGCGATCTCAATGTCGCTCGAGGGCTCGAGCTTCGAACTGCAACATGGCGCAGAGTGCATCTGCGTTGCTTTGCCGGTCCCCGGACCGCACGCGGTTAAGAACTTTCTCGCCGCCGCCGCGGTGGCGCTCACTCTCGGTCTTTCTATCGAAGATGTGGCGAGGCGTGCGCCGCGGCTCAGGCCCGGGGCCAACCGCGGAACCGTCCGACGTCTTCGCGACGACATCGTCCTCATCGACGACACCTACAACTCGAATCCGCTGGCCCTTCTCTCCGCGGTCGAAACCCTGGCCCTGGCCCGCGATCGGAGGCGGGTGGCCTGCATCGGCGACATGCTCGAGCTCGGAGCTCAAGGCCCCGCGTTGCACCGCGAAGCGGGAGCGGTGATCGGCACGCGCGTCGATCTGCTGCTCGGCGTGGGCCCGCTGGCCCGCGAACTTGTGGAAGGTGCCGTGGCGCTTCCCGCCAGTGCAAAAAAAGTGTTCGCAGACTCCACCGAACTCGCAGGCGCCATCGCCTCGTTCGTGGTTCCCCACGACGCGGTTCTGGTGAAGGGGTCGCGGGGCGTGCGCATGGAGCGCGTGGTGGCTGCCCTGGTGTCCGCGCATCCGGGAGCCGCAGCCTGATGCTCTACCACCTGCTCTACGAACTGCGTGATGAGATCGGCCTCTTCAACGTCGTCCGATACATCACGTTCCGCACCGCGATCGCAACCCTTTCGGCTCTGCTCATCGTCCTGGTCTTCGGACCCTGGACGATCGCGCGCTTGCGCAGGCTCAAGTTCGGCCAGCAGATTCGCAGCGACGGGCCAGAGAGCCACAAGGCCAAAGCGGGCACGCCCACCATGGGGGGAATCCTCATCGTGGCCGGGACCCTCATTCCCACTCTGCTGTGGGGAGACCTCAGCAATCGAAACATCTGGATCCTCATCCTCGCCACCCTGGTCTTCGGGGGCATCGGTTTCGCCGACGACTACATCAAGATCGTCAAGAAGCGGAGTCTGGGGCTCACCGCGAAACAGAAGCTTGGCTGGCAGTTCACCGCCGCCCTCACCATCGGCATGGGCCTCTATCTCGGGTCGCTCGCCGATCCGGAGAGTTTTTCGACCCGCGTGGTTTTCCCCTTCTTCAAGCGCCTGCAGCCGGAGTTGGGTCTTCTCTATGTGGCCTTCGCGGCGATCCTGCTCGTGGGCTATACGAACGCGGTGAATCTCACCGACGGTCTTGATGGTCTCGCCATCGGAGCCACCCTGATTTCGGCCGCGGCCCTGACCGGTCTCGCGTACGTCACCGGCCATCGCATCTTCGCCACTTATCTCGACCTCCTCTATCAGCCTTCCGCGGGTGAAGTGACGGTTTTCTGCGGCGCACTCACCGGGGCCGCCATGGGCTTTTTGTGG
>CAZFQH010000444.1:0-3954 GCA_964520805.1 uncultured Acidobacteriota bacterium
GACGACCGGGACCGACGCCGAGGAAACCCCGGAGACCGAGCAACAGCCCTCTGCCCGCGCCTTCGAACTCGCGAAGCTTCCCGAGAACGCGGAGATCATCGGTCGTTATCTCCGGCTTCCGCGCTCGGCCGAGGTTTTCCAACTCGATCTGGATGTCTTTCTTGGGTCATACGATGGTTCGATCCCTGATACGGAACGTGTTGCTGCCGATAGAAGGCGAGCGCTCGACCTGATACTCACTGCGGATGATCTGATCTGTCTGCGGGCCACCCAGGAGGGAGCACCCTCGCCGGAGCACAAGGCGGAAGTCCGGCAGGTGGCAAACGCCATGCTTCTGCTACGAACCTCGATGCGGCGCGATGCCCCGCCTCACGGTGGCCGGGAGATGGCGCTTCTTCTCTATGTGTCCGATCACTTGCTGTGGGAGCGGCTGCGACTGGAGGCGAGCCTCAAACGAAATCCCCGCCGACAGAAACCTAAGGCCTTGCCGCGCCGAACCACCGCAGATCTGGTGGCTCTTGAAGCGGAGAGGATTCGGGGTCGCCATCGCCTTATCCTGGTTAGAGCGGCCGGCGTGGCCGCGGCCCTCGCTCTGATGACGGGTGGTCTGGGTTCGGTGGTGACACAAATTCCGGTGGATCCGGACGTTCAGCCCGTGGAGCTCACCGCTTTGCCCGGACCCCGGGTTTTCGACGAGGCCCGTGGGCTGAAGACAACTCTCTACGTCTCCGCCACCGAATCCTGGGCGCTCCTCGGTCAGGAGCAGCGACGCACCCTCGTTCGAACTCTCGCCACCTATGCAGGCGAACGCGGATTCGACACCGTCAGCATTCTTGGACCAATGGGCGAACCGTGGGCCAGTTTCGCCGCCCTCGAGGTGACGCTTCACGACGAAGCCATCGACTTGCAGGGCGTGCGTCGCTAGGTAGTTCTCAACGCGGGCACCCAGGAGGAAGCCCGGCAGTTTTAGGGGCAGGCCTGGTGCCTGTCCTTTCGATGGGAGCGCCGAATCAGCGGCTACCCGCCAGGAGGGCGGCCACAAGGCCCTCCCCTGCGGCCGCCTGTGCAGAACCGCTATCGCTATGCCTACGAGAAACGCAGCAGGGCGTAGTTCTTTCGACCCAGGCGGAGGACCAGCATCGACTTGCTGGCGAGGTCCAGTGGGCTGAGCTTGCGGTTGACGTCGGCGCTTCGGAGGTTGTTCACGTAGACGCCGCCCTCCTCGACCTTGCGGCGGACTTCGCCCTTGGACTTCGACAGCCCCGAGGCAACCACCGCATCGATCAGGGAGAGCCCGGCCTCGAGCTGCGCGCGGGGTATCTCCTGGCTGGGGACGTCCGCGAAGATCTCGCCGAGTTGCCCGTCATCGAGGTTCTGGATGGAGGCCCCGAAGAAGATCTCGCTCGCGCGTTTGGCGCTCAAAAGACCTTCGGACCCATGGGCGAGTTCGGTGAGTGATTCCGCCAGACGGTGTTGCGACTCACCGGCCGCGGGGTTCGCGGCGCGGGCCTGGTCGAGGGCCTCGATCTCCTCGCGCGGCACTTCCGAGAGAAACCTCAGGCAGCGGGAGACATCGGCATCCGCCACGTTGATCCAGTACTGATAGAAGGCGTAGGGGCTCGTTCGGTCCGCGGAAAGCCACACCGCCCCCTTTTCAGTCTTGCCCATCTTTGAACCGTCCGCCGTGGTGAGCAAAGGGCAAGTGAAGCCGTAGAGTTGCAGCCCCCGCATCCTGCGGCCGAGGTCGATGCCGGCGGTGATGTTTCCCCATTGGTCCGAGCCGCCGACCTGGAGTTGGCAGCCCATGGTGTCGCTCAGGTGAACAAAGTCGTAGGCCTGGAGCAGCATGTAGCTGAACTCGGTATAGCTGATACCCGATTCGCGCTCGATGCGGCTTTTTACCGAGTCCTTCGCGAGCATCATGTTCACGGGGAAGTTCTTGCCCACGTCGCGCAGGAAGTCGAGATACGAGATGCCCTTCATCCAGTCGAAGTTGTTCACGAGCCTCGCCGCGTTGTCGCCCGCGTCAAAATCCAGGAAGCGTCGCAGTTGGGCGCCTAGCCCCGCCACGTTCGTGGCCAGAGCATCCGCCGAGAGGAGGTTTCGCTCTTCCGACTTGCCGCTTGGATCTCCGATCATGCCGGTGGCCCCGCCCACCAGGGCGATCGGCTTGTGGCCCGCCTTCTGGAACCGGCGCAGCATCATCAGAGGCAGCAGGCTCCCTACGTGGAGGCTGGAGGCGGTGGGATCGAAACCGACGTACAGCGTGCGACTTCCCGTGCGCAGCCACTCGGCAAGGTGGGCTTCGTCGGTCGCCTGATGAATCAGGCCGCGCCCGACGAGATAGTCGTAGAGGTCGGTCATGGGCGGGGGAGTCTAACGGTCCGCGTCCGCGTCACTTCACTTCACGGGGATGGAAACGTTGCAGACCTCGATGCGTCCGACCGGATACTCGAACCCCGGTTCAGTGCGGGTGCGACGCGCATTCACGAGGGCGGTGAACGTGGGAGTATCGGTGCGGAAGATCTGCAGCGGGGTGCGCTCGGCTTCGGGCATGTCTTTGGCCACGCGGACTTTCTGGACCGGCACGCGCTGCTCGGGCTTTTCATAGAAACCCAGGTTCCCCGTGCCTCGTGGCAGACTGGAAAGAAGTTCGATGCCCTTCACCACTCGGCCGAACGCGGTGTAGTTACGGTCGAGGTGCCGCGGCGAATGGCCGATGATCACGAAGAGCTGGCTTCCGCCGCCGCTGTCCGGCGCCGCGCCCCGTGCGGTTCCGAGCACACCGTAGCAGTAGGGCATCCAGGTGCGGCCCGTCTTCGGATCGCGAGCGGCCGGAAAACCCATCGACCAGCCCGCTTCGGCCGCATACACATCTCCATCCGGCGCGGGTGTGAAGGGAAGGTCGGGGCCGATGGCGCGATCGAACTCGCCGGGGAGTGTGGCCTTCGCGTCCTTGAAGGGCCGTCGCGTCGCCGCCGGATTCGCATCGCCCCACTGGGCGACGTAGTTGTCGTGAACGCGATTGATGGACAGTCCGTCGAAGTAGCCCTCGCGCACCAGCGCCTTGACGTTCGCCGCGTGGTTGGGTGCGAAGGCGGGTGCTAGTTCGATGACCACCCGTCCGCTCGCGAGTTCGAGATACAGCGTGTTCTCAGGATCGAGGGGCCGCCAATCGGCCGCGGTCGCAGAGGCCATCACGGAGGCCACAGTCGCCGGGCGGGGTGTGGGGGAGGCGACAGGGGTCGCAATCGACGCCGGCGTTTGGGCCGACGTTCGCGCCGGGAGGTTCGATGCAAAGGCTCCGGCCATCAAAACGGCCCCTACGAGTTGTCGTTTCCGCATAGCACCTCCGAAGAGCGCGCGGCCAATTTTGCGCGCCGTTGCGCTGATCCTACTGTGATGCGTGGGCCCGGTGCGCAGGCGTCTGGAGGACTTCGGGTGGGGCTAAGATCCGGCACAATGGAGGATGTTCAATGAAGATGCGAGAAGTCGGGAAGGCGTTTTGTTTCGCCATGATGGGGGCGACGGTCTACGCGCAGGCCACGAAACCGGCGGCGACGCCGGAGCCGGGGGTGATGCGTGAGGTCCTGTTCGAAGAGAAGGCATTCAAGGCGACGCGTACGATCCGGGAAGGCGGCTCGGTTGAAGCGCCCGGCACGCACCCTATGGATGTTCTGATCATCGCCACGTCGGAGGGGACCGCAGACGTGTCGGTCCTCGGCAAGAATCAGGGGCCCTGGAAAATGGGCCAGACCTACTTCATCCCGCGCAACGCCGACCACCGTTTCGCGAACATCGGTAAGGCGCCGATTCACTACATCGCCATCTCTATTCCTTAGGGCAGGGGGTCACGGGCGAGGCATGCTTCGCCCCTACGGTTTGGTGATCCCATTGGTGGGGGTGTTCGGTCAAACCACGCCCGTGCCGCCCGATCCGCCGGGCATGCCCGGC
>CAZFQH010000445.1:0-3950 GCA_964520805.1 uncultured Acidobacteriota bacterium
GCATCGAATATGCCTGGGTTCAGGTCGGGGGAATTGGCGAACTGCACGGGAGGTCTGCGGGGCGGCGGAGGACGTTTGGGGATGTCGTAAACTGCCCGGAATGGAACGCTCCAAAGTGACCGCAAGCCCGGCATCCATCGCGATCGCCATCATCGGCGGGGCTGGGATCCGCACCCCGCTGTTGGTCCGGGGCCTGGTGAGTTCGGGACTGCCGGTTTCGAGGGTTCGCATCTTCGACGTGGATGAGGCAAGGCTCGCTTTGATTGCCCCGCTGATCGAACGCGTGGCCCAGGTTCGGGTGGTGGTTTCGGGAACAGCTCAGGAGTGCGTCACCGGCGCGGATTTCGTGATCGCCAGTATCCGACCGGGAGGGATCGATCGCCGGGCTCACACTGAGCAGGTGGCCGTCCAGCATCGCCTCGTCGCTCAGGAAACCGTCGGAGTAGGAGGCTGGGCCATGGCCCTCGCCACCATCCCGCCCATGGTGGAGTACGCACGGACCGTCGAGCAGCATGCCCCTGATGCGTGGATGATCAGCTTCACCAACCCGGTGGGGATGGTGACCGAGGGCGTGTTGAAGTCGACCCGAACCTCGATGATCGGTATTTGTGACACGCCCACCGAGCTCTTCGAGGAAATCGCCCACGCTCTGGGAAAACCGTCATCCGCCTGCCACTTCGACTACATCGGATTGAATCACCTCGGTTGGGTTAGGGAGGTCTGGGTTGATGGCGAACCCCAGATGTCGCGCATCCTCGCCGATGATGGCATTCTCGACAGGATCTATCGGACGCCGCTGTTCGAGCCCGGGCGGCTCCGCGAGCTCGGAGCGTTGCCCACGGAGTACGTCTACTTCTACGAGTACCCGGAGCGGGCGATCGCCAACATTCTCAAGTCCGGCACCAGTCGCGGTGCGGCCATCGCGGAAATGAACGATCACCTTTTCGAGGGGCTGCGAAGCGGTGCGGGCGACCCGGTGGCTCTTTATGAGGCCTACCTCGCGGAACGGAACGGGACCTACTTCTCCCTTGAGGCGCGGGGAGATGCGAAGGATCGGAAGCCTCCAAGCGAGGCCGCGTTGCTGACTGGTTACGACCGGATCGCAGTTTCGGTGATCGAAGCGATCCATGGGAATTCGGGCGCGGTCATTCCGCTCTCGGTCGCGAATCACGGCAACATCCCGGGGCTGCACCATGACGACGTGGTGGAAGTTCCGTGCCTGGTCAATGCCAATGGGGCTCATCCTCTGCACGTGGGGGCGCCTCCTGAGCAGGTACGCGCCCGTCTTGAAGAGGTCAAAGCCTATGAGCGCGCGACGGTTGCTGCGGCCCTGAGCGGCTCGCGCCAGGACGCGGTCGCGGCTCTCGCTCTCAACCCACTGGTTGGCGACCCTGCCCTCGCCGCTCGGCTGGCGGATGCACTTCTTTAAGTCATGATCCGGTTTTACCGGCAACCCAAAACCCATCGAGGCGCACAGGAAAGACCCGAATGACCGAGACTGACGCTCACGCTCCCACCCTGAGACGCGGCATGGGCCTTTTGCCCGCGACCGCCACTAACATAATTGGCATGGTCGGAGTCGGGCCGTTCCTGGTGATCCCTTTCATGATCACCTCGATGGGAGGACCGCACATCCTCTATGCGTGGATCGCGGGGGCGATTCTCGCGTTCGCCGATGGGCTGGTTTATTCACACTTCAGCGCGGCCCTGCCCGGCAGCGGCGGTTCCTACCTGTATCTGCGCGAGGCCTATAAGCCGTTCCGAATAGGCGGGCTGCCCATGGGAGACATGCTGGCCTTCATTTTTATCTGCCACGTGATTCTCGTGGCCCCGCTTTCCATCGCGAGTGGCGGCGTGGGTTTCGCGGACTACCTAAGGTTTTACTGGACCACCATGACGCCGCTCCAGCATGACCTGGTGGCGGGTGGGGTCTGCGTGTTTGTGACCGGCCTTTTGTGGCGGAAGATCGAGGACATCGGGCGCCTTGCCGTGATTCTTCTCGGGTTCGTTCTCCTGACCGTCGGCTGGGTAATCGTAGCGGGGCTGTTCAAGTTCTCCCTGGCCCGGGCCTTCGACTGGCCCACCGCCGCCTTCGAATACAACGCCGACTTCTTTGCCAAACTCGGGGCCACCTCCATTCTGGCCATGTACAGCTATGGCGGGTACAACCAGGTCTGCAACATCGCGGAGGAGGTGAAGGACCCCGTTCGAACCATGCCCCGCTCGATCATCCTGTCCATCGTGGTGGTGGCCACCCTGTACATCGTGATGTCGACGGTGATCCTCGGTATGGTGCCGTGGCGGGAGGCGCAGGAATCGCGGACCATCGCGTCGCTCTTCATCGCCCGCACTTTTGCGGACCCGGCCCAGGGGCATATCGCCGCCCTGATCATGACCGTCATGATCCAGTTCGTGGCCGCCGCCTCGCTCTACGCGGTCATCCTCGGATATTCGCGCATTCCCTTTGCCGCCGCGCGCGAGGGTCAGTTCTTCAAGGTATTCGCGTCCCTCCATCCCACCAAGGCCTTCCCCCACGTGGCCCTGCTTACCGTCGGGTTGCTGGCGGTTCCCTTCTGCTTCTTCTCGCTGGGCCAGCTTGCCACCTGGTTGATTCAGGTCCAGGTGCTGCTGTGTTTCCTCTGGCAGTGCGCGGGGGTCATCCTGTTGTATCGATATCGGAAGGACCTGCCTCAGCCTTTCGTGATGTGGTTGTACCCCCTCCCTGCAATTCTCTCGTTTGCCCTGTGGGGCTACATCTTTCTCTCAGGCTCCACCGAAGGGATCATTTTCTCCTTCGGTTATCTGGCCGCTTCCGTCGTCGCCTACATGGCTTTCCGCGCGCACCAGCAGCGCGCCCGGCCCTCCCGAGGTTAAAGCCCACTTCCGCCCGAGAGGCTAGCGGCTAGAGTTCCTCGAGGCGCGGCAGTCCGTCCAGCCCGCCCACCGCCTGGGTGGAGCGGGCACCGACCGCGTTGCCAAGACGAAGAGTGCGGCGGGGTAAGAGACGGCTCAACAAGCCCGCGAGAAATCCGGCATTGAAGGCGTCGCCTGCCCCGGTGGTGTCGATGGCGCGGACCCGGGGCGCGGGTTCGCTCACCACCCCTCGGGATGAAATCCAGCAACTCCCCTTGGCTCCCAGTTTGATCACGGTGTTCCTCGCGTGCTCTTTCCAGTACGCCTGGGCGGCTGAAAGCGACCGGCGGCGCGAGTACAGCTTCGCCTCATCTTCGTTGATCAGGAGATAGTCGACCGCGGCCAGGAGTTCAGGCAGATGGGGATCCTTCGCGAGGTCGAGGTCGTAGCCGAGATCGAGGGAGACGAGGCTGCCGCGACGTCTCGCCGCATTCAGTTCGCCGGCCAGGGGAAGGATGTCCCGCGGGCAAAGGGCGCAGTGGATGATCCGCGCCCGGCTCCGGGCCAGGGCGTGAAGAAACCGGGGGCCCAGCACGCGGTTGACGCCGTCGAAGGTCACGAACGCCCGATCCTTCGGAGTCGAGAGCGCCGCCGTGATGGCGTGCTCCTCATCCGGCTTTCGGAGGTTGGTGACCCGCACCCCCTCGGTGCGCAGGCGTGCGCAGGCGCCTTGTGAGAGTCCGCTGACGATGCCGGTCGATATGCCCAGTCGTGCCGCCGCGACCGCGGTGATGGTGGCGCCTCCTCCGAACGTGCGCAGGAAGGACGTGGTCCGGCGTTCCTGGCCGAGTTTTGGGAGTGCCTTCAGGCCGGCAAAGATGAGGTCCTCGAATGACTCGCCGACACAAACCAGATCTGTAGATTTCACGGGGTAGAGCCTACTTTCCCGGCCCACGTTCCGCTGCTGCCATTTCCGCAGGCCCCCCTTTCGAAACGGTGCGTGCCGATTTCCGGCAGAAGAGGCTCTTGACGCCCCGTGGGTTCTGTAACCGTAGGGGCGCCCCTTGTGGGCGCCCTTCATCGCATCGTGCGTCCCG
>CAZFQH010000446.1:0-799 GCA_964520805.1 uncultured Acidobacteriota bacterium
GAAGGGTCTCCGACTCGGGGCCGATGGCGCCGCGGTTCACCAGTTCCGCCAGGATGTTGTCTGGAGGCGGCTCAAGGAATCGGCGCGCCACTTCGGGCCGTGACACCTTGGCGAGCAGACGATTCCTGCGCTCGACGGCGCCATCGGCCCCGAGTCGGAGACCCTTCACCGCGTAGCGGACCACCGCCGGTGTGATGTCCATGAACGCCGAGGCGTCGACCCGCACCACGTCGTGTTTGAAGTACAGGTCCACGACGGTCTCTTCGAGACTGGGCTCGTTGGGCGAGTGAATGAGGTTCGAACCCCAGGGCTCGCCGTTCCGGAGCGCTCCCTTGATGGTGTTGAGATTGGCCTCGACACTTGCGGGTGAAAGTCCCGCGGCGCCGAAGAAGCCGAGGACGCCCGCGCGGGCCGCGGCGATGACCAGGGCCGCCGAAGCGATGCCGTTCGCCATGGGGCCGACGCAATACGGGAAACGTACGCCGTGAGCTTCCTGGAATGTGCGATCGCCGAGCCACTCGGGGTAAAGCGGGGGCAAGGCACCCGCGATTTCCTCTCCGACAATCGGGGCCGGCGAGAAGCGCAGGCCCATCGCCGCATCGGAGGCGCGCCGAACGACGTAGAGGGCTTCGCGCACGCGGCGCAAAGCCGCGACGATTTCGGTGGGCGTGTAAAGGGTTTCGGAACTCATGGGTTCTTGGAAGGCTAATCGAACCGCGCGCCGGAAACCACGCGGAACCGTAATCGCGGGGGGGGCGCGGAGCACCAGGCGACCGCGCCGATCAGTCTCACGGCGGGG
>CAZFQH010000446.1:809-3947 GCA_964520805.1 uncultured Acidobacteriota bacterium
CGAAACTCGTGAGTGTGCAGTGGGCTCGCGCGGGGCCGATGGCGGTGTCCTGGGCCTGCGGATGGATGGCTTCTGGATCAAGATCGACGGTGAGGGTATTCAGGCTCTCCGCCATCGTCGATCCACGGGCTTTGACCACCGCCTCCTTGCGCGTCCAGCCTGCGAAGAAAGCGCGGGGTAGACCGGACTCCGGGAGGGCTTCAAGGGCGCGGACCTCTTCCGTTGTGAAGTATCGCTTTGCGATGTCAAGAGGTCGGGCGACCCGGTCCAGACGCTCAATATCGATCCCGACGTCGGCGCCTCGCGCGAACGCGAGCACGACGTGGGTCCCCGTGTGTGAGACGCTGAATCGCCAGTCGGCGGGGATGCCTTCCCGCGGTTTCAGGTCGGGCTTGCCCGAAGACCGGAGGTCGAAGCCGATTTCATTGGGAGGGCACGAGAGACGTCTCGACAGTTCGAGACGGAGAAGGCCGCGGGCGAGAGTGAACACATCTCTCGCTTCGTCGCTGCGATACGCCGAGGCCCGGGCTTGTTCATCGGCACTAAGCAGAGAGCGTAGAGGGGCGAGGTCGACACCCTGCCCCAGTTGCACCTGAACGACTTCGATCGCCTCTTCGTTGTGCGGTTCGCTCGCGTCGATCAACGGACGACGCGGGGGGCGAACCACGCCACCGTTCGCTCGAAGCCGTCCTCCGCCTTCACCACGGGCGCGTAGCCCAGGTCGCGAACCGCATCATCGATCGCGTACCAGTGAGAGAGTCCCAGGTTCTTCGCCACCGAGCGGGTGAGCGGAGGCTCACCGCCAAGCCTGAACGTGTTCCACACGAACTCAAGCGCCCCCCCGATCGCGACCGCCGCGTCGATCGAAAGACGCCTGCGGATTTTGGGCAGACCGAGCCGCGCCACGAGAGTGGTCAGCCATTCCCCGAAAACCACCGGGTCGGGATCATTGACGAAGTAAGCGCGCCCCGCGCACGCCGCGTTGAAGGACAGGCGGTCGGCGGCCTGAACATGGGCCAGGGCGGCGTTGTCGATGTAGGTAAGGCTCACCCGATTCTTTCCGTCGCCCACCAGCGCCAAGCGCCCCTTCGATGCGCGAGCGATGACTCTAGGCACGAGGTGCGGATCCCCGGGTCCGTAGATCAGATGAGGCCGCAGGGAGACGGTCGCGAGTTGTTTCGAGTTGGCCCTCAGGACAAGGCGCTCCGAAGCCGCCTTGCTGGCGGAATAATGGCTCGAAGGCGGGTTCGCGTAGGGCAGCGCCGACGTACCGTTCTCCTGGTTCCGGCCATCGAACACGACCGATGGAGAGCCGGTGAAGACCAGCCGCGGGACTCGGGTGGCGAGGCAAGCCGCGATTAACATCTCGGTGCCCACAACGTTGGGCCGGTAGTAGCTCTCGTAGGAGCCCCACACACCCGCCTTCGCCGCGGTATGGAAGACCACATCGCAACCCTCGGCGGCCTGCGTGAGGGTCGGCAGGTCGGTGATGTCGGTCCGCACGAGTTGCGCGCCCAACCCGCTCAATTCGGGGTAGCTGCCTCGCGCCAGAACCGTCACTTGAGCCCCGCGGGACAACAGGAGCTTCACAATCGCGGATCCCAGGAATCCGCCGCCGCCGGTGACCAGGGCCTTCAAAGCAGGTGAATCCTAGAAGAGACGAGAGGCCTCTGCGCCCGCCGCTCAAAAAGAAAAAGGGCACGCGCCACCGAAGAACCGGGGTGGCACGTGCCCCTGGCGGGCCGCAGAGGTTTTACTGAACCTTGAAGAGATTGCTCGTCGCCGGAGTGGCGGCGTCACCGAGGTAAATGTCTACCTTGTAGTCGCCTTTTGGCCAGCCCTTGGCGTTCTCGACGTGGAACTCGTTGGTGGCGGGACCGGTGGAGTCGAATTCCATGGTGTTCTCGTTGACCGTGGCGATCTTATCGCCCTTGGTGAACGTCCACACTGCGCGGAGCTTGATCTTGCCGACGCCGGCGGTTGCGACCGACGCGTAGATCACGTCCTTGGCGGCAAACGTATCGGAGGCGGCGGTGACCGCTTTGTCGGCCCCAATCGCGTTTCCGAGTGCGACGGAGCCCACGGACGGTGGCGGCGGAGTCGGAACCGGAGTGGCAACGGCGACCGGCGGGGGTGGGGGCGGTGCCGGCTTGGAGCAGGCGGCGGTCAGGGCAACGAGGGTGAGGACGGCTGTGTATCGCATGGAAGTCTCCCGGGGTGTCATTAGGATTTCGCCGGGATTTTGAGTTCCCAGCCGACCTGGATCAGGTCAGGATTTTTGATTCGGTCTTTGTTCGCTTCGTGAATGAGCTTCCAAAGACTCGAGTTGCCGTATTTCTTCTTGGCGATCTTCGACAGCGTGTCGCCCGACTTCACAGTGTAGGTCTCATAGACCACCACTTCAGTCTTGGCGGTGGTCGACGCGCCGCCGGTTACGCCCGAGAAATCGGGCATTCCGTCGTCAGTGGCGGGGGCCGTGGGCTTTTTGTCTGGCATTGAAGGCTTCTCCTCGAATCGCCGCACGTCCACTGCGGACGCCGACTGGATAGAGAGGCTACACGAGTTGGGCCGCCAACCCCTCCGCGGTCTTCGCTGAGAGGTTGCGTTTACGCCGCGCGAGCAAAATATCGAGCGGAGTCTGGTCCTCGTCTGGCACTTCGGCCAGGTGATTCCAACCGGCATCGTCGTGAACGAGTTGGTGTCGAACGGCCTGGATTGTTTCCCTACCAGAGTGGCACCGGTGATCGGCCCGATCGGCCCTCGCGGTTACCATTCGCCACCATGTCTGCCGACCTTCGTGAGTTCATCGCCTCTCTTCGCCGCGAGGGAGACGTGATTGAGATTGACGCCCCGGTGGACGCGCGGCTAGAGGCGGCGGAGATTCACCGGCGAGTGATCGCCGCAGGAGGGCCCGCCCTTCTCTTCAAGAACGTGGTCGGCGCCGCTTTCCCCCTCGTCACCAATCTTTTCGGCACTCCTAAGAGGGCCGAAATGGCCTTTGGCGGCAACGCCGCAGGTTTCATTCGACGAGCCGTGGACGTGGTCCAACACGCCCTGCCTCCGACTTTCGGCAAGGCCTGGGCGGCCCGCGACCTCGTGATGTCGGGACTGAAGGTCGGGCTGCGACGTTCGACGCGT
>CAZFQH010000447.1:0-3946 GCA_964520805.1 uncultured Acidobacteriota bacterium
GTCGAAGGCGGTGTGGAGGGGGGCGTCGCCGGGGGGATCGTCGGTGGCCTTCCGAGCGACGTGGCTCCGCTTCCCAAACCGCCCGCTCCCGTCGTCCGGGTGGGCGGAGACATTAGAGAGCCGAAGCGGGTGGTCTACGTGCCCCCGGAGTACCCTCTCCTGGCCTCGCAGGCGGGTGTCATGGGCATTGTGATTCTGGAAGCCCACGTTGGCCTCGATGGCCGGGTCAAGGACGTCACGGTCCTCAGAAGCCAGCCGATCTTCGACGAGTCGGCGAAGGCGGCCGTGATGCAGTGGCGCTACCAGCCGCTGCTCCTCAACGGCGTGGCCATGGAGTTCATCCTGACCGTCACGGTCCGGTTCGCCTTGCGGACGCCCGAGTAGCCAGGCGAGAGAGGCTTCGCCATGTACCGAGGGAAGGACGTTATGACCGACGAGGTCGTCGCTTGCGGCCTTGAAGATTGTCTGGAGAAGGCGGTGCGGATCATGAAGGAGCGGGGCTGCGCCTGCGTTCCCGTATCCTGACGCTTCCAAACGGACCGCCGTTCGTTGGATAGAAGACTTTCCCCTGCCGGACGAGACTCCCTAAGGAGCCCAAAATAGTGACGACACTCAAAGATCCTCCCAAGAACATCCTGGTCCCGATCGACTTCTCCGAGCAGTCCGAGAAGGCCGCCACCGCGGCCTGCGCCCTGGCCCAGAAGACTGGCGGCACCGTTCACTTCCTCCATGCTTACGTCATTCCAGTGGAGTCGGTGGGGCTCGCCCATACGGTTTCCCAGGACTACGTCGAGCAGTTCATCAAGGACTCGACGGCGCAACTCCAGGAGCTGGCCTCGAAGCTCTGCGCGGGGGCCATCCTGGGGCCGTTCCTGGTGGTGAGCGGCGATCCCCGCGAAGTGATCACGGCGAAGGCGAAGGAACTGAACGCCGAGTTGATCGTGATGGGCACTCACGGCCGTCGCGGTCTCACCCGCGCGCTCATGGGAAGTGTCGCGGAGAATGTCGCGCGCACCGCGCACTGCTCGGTTCTGGTGGTCCGCTGACTCCGTTCCGCCTAGTCGGGTGCCGGAAGAACTTCGGCACTCGGCTAGGGATCGCCTGCATTCATCAGGGATAATCCTGCTGTGGCTACGAACTCTCCCTACAACACACGACGCGGATTCCTATACGCGGCTGCGGGTGCGGTCGCCGGACTCCTTGTTCCGGGTCGCGGCGATGGCGCCCAGCTCATGGAACCCCGGGTCCTTCGCTTCAACCACACTCACACCGGTGAAAAGCTAGCGGTCGAGTACTTCAGGGCCGGCACCTATGAAACCGAGGGACTGGACGCCATCAATCATCTGATGCGCGATTTCCGAACGGGTGACGAGCATCCGATCGATCCCCCGCTCCTCGATCTTCTCCACGACGTCTCCAGGCGCACCGGCTCGAACCGCCCGTTCGAGATCATCTCGGCTTACCGTTCGCCCAAGACCAACGACGCTCTCAATCGCCACAGCGACGGCGTGGCCCGAAACAGCCTTCACCTGAGAGGGAAAGCCATCGACGTTCGCCTGGCCGATGTGTCGCTCAAGGATCTGCGCGCCGCGGCTCTGTCGGTCGGGCGGGGCGGGGTTGGGTACTACGCGGGCTCCAACTTTGTCCACGTCGACACCGGTCGCGTTCGGACCTGGTAGCGCGGGGGCGGGGGCAACCCGGGCCCTGAGGGCCTCATCAAGACGCGGGTCCTGGTTGTAGATGTCCTCCGCAAAATGCACAGTGTTGTCCGTCGGGATGACCGTGGCGGTCACGTAGTAGAGCACCACGCGGATCGGGCGCGTCAGTTTCACCATCACGGACGGGTCCCCGTTCATCGCGGCCAGAATCTTCTCGCGGGTCCACTCGGGCTGATCGCTGAGCGCCCATTCGGCGAGCTTCACGGGATCCTCAACCCGGACGCAGCCGTGTGAGAAATCCCGACGCGCCCTTCCAAAGAGAACCGGGGCGGGCGTGCTGTGAAGATAGACGTTCTCGTCGTTCGGGAACATGAACTTGACCTGGCCAAGCGCGTTTTTCGGTCCGGGCCTCTGGCGCAGGCGCAATTCGGCCGAAGCCAGGCGTTCGACGTTCGCCAAGGTCGCGGGCACAGGCTTCGCGTCGTCCCCCTGGCCGTCCACTATCTCCATGTCCTGGCTTTCCAGGTAACCGAGGTTCCGACGCAGGATGGGCAGCATTTCGCTGTGCACGATGGACTTGGGCACGTTCCAGTAGGGCTGGAAAATCAGATGGGTCATCTCCTCCAGAAACACGGGAGTGCGCGTATCGAGAGCCTTTCCCACGATCACCCCCATGTCGAAGTCGGGGACGCCGCTTTCCGGGACCTTGTCCCACGCCCAGAGTCGGAACATGGGGATGTTGACCGCGACGAAGGCCCGTTCGCCGAGATGGGGCAGCCAGCGCATCCGCTCCATCGCGAGTTCGATCTGGCGAAGGCGATGGGTCAGGGGAACGTGGAGTGCAGCCCAGGTCGCTTTACCGATGACGCCATCCGGTTCGAAATTGTGTCGCGCCTGGAATCGCTTCACGCCCTCGACGATCTCGCCCTCGTACAACAGGGGATTCGTCGGCGGAGGCGTCGTCTCCTGCAGGTCACCCATGGCGATCAGCCGCGTGCGAAGTATTTCGAGGACGGTCGAGGTCCCGCCGGGCTTGAGGGCCTTGGTCGCGGACTTCGGAAGGCGGGGGAGGGTGGTTCCGTCCACCAGCGCGAGGGCCCGATACTTCGGCAGCATGGCACGCAGGGCGCGATACTGAACGAGCGGGGGCATGACCGACTGGATCGCCTCTTTCAGGGTCCCTTTCGTCGCGGCCTCGCGAACGATCGACGCATAGTCGTGCTCGTCTTCGGGCAGCGCGACCTGAAAACCGATGCTGCGCGGGTCCACCCGGCCGCGGTGGAACTGCCGGAGGTAGCGCATCATCGAATGGGTCAGGGAGACATCGAACGCGGCCGCCTCCGTGGCGGAGATGCCAGAGGTCATGGTTGTGGCCTGCGCAGTGAGGGGTGCGGCCCGGTAGAATTCAGGGTCGAGCCCCTCCGCGGCGGCGTCGTTGAGGAGCGCGAGGGCCTCTTGAGCGGTCTTTGTGGGCCGGAGGTCGGCGCCCAGCCAGAGCGGGCTCTGGGTCGCTTCCGGGTAGATTGTTTTCAGCGCCTGCACATCGGCAGAAGATGCGCCGATGCCCGCCTCGGGCTGTACGAGCAACGCGCTGATCGCGGCACGGAGTTCCGGCGACGGCGGCGGTTGAGGCGTGGGGGAGGCCTGGGCCACCGTCGCGGGCCCCGCAGGCTCGTTCCGCCCACATGCGGAAAAACCGAGGAGCATGCAGGAAAACAGACCGGTTGGGAAGGGAGACAGTCTCATCCCAAGACTTCAAAGCAAGGGCGATGCCACCGAGTCGGCCCTTGGGCTCATCCCGCGCGGTCGTCGCGGGGATTGAAGTGGAACGAGCCCGCGAATTTTCGATAGGCTTCCTTCTCGGCCTCGGTCTCCGCCTTCGGCAGGACCACCGAGAGCCCCACGTACAAGTCCCCCGGGGGGCTCGAGGGAATGCCCCGGCCCTTCAGGCGCATCTGGCGCCCGGAGGTCGAACCTTCCGGGATCGTGAGCTGAATCGGTCCATCGGGTGTGGGCGCTTCCACCTTCGCCCCGAGAGCCGCTTCCCATGGAGCCAGATTCAGATTCACGTGGATGTCGCGTTCCTCGACTCGGAAGAGGGGATGCGGATGAAAACCCACTTCGAGGTACAAGTCTCCGGCCTTCCCCTTGCCGACTCCCGGGCCGCCCTGTCCCGCGAGCCGCAGCTGCTGTCCGCCGCGAATCCCTTTGGGAATGTTGACGTCGAGCCGGCGTTCCTGGGAAACGAGCTGACCGGAGGGGTCATAGGCCGCCATCCTCAGGGTGAT
>CAZFQH010000448.1:0-3942 GCA_964520805.1 uncultured Acidobacteriota bacterium
GTCCTCGGTGACCCTCTGCACGCTGGCCGCGAGGTCCATCTCCCGCTGCGAAAGCCGGGCCTCGGGCTTCCGCGGAGGGCCTCCGAAAATGGCGTCGAACTTCGCGTTGGTCATGGTCAGACCCGCGCAGTAGTCGAAGTAGTCCATGTTGAGATGAAAAGAGCCATCGTCGCGCAAGTCCAGGATGTGCTCGTAGATGGCATCGACGTACTTCGGTTCGCCGTACGGCGCCAGGCCCATGACCTTGTACTCGCCCGAGTTCACCTTGAAGCCGGTGTAGTACGTGAACGCGGAGTAGAGCAACCCGATGGAGTGGGGGAACAGGATCTCGCCGCGATTCTCGAGAGTGTTTCCGCGTCCGACCCAGTAGCTCGTGGTGGCCCATTCGCCCACACCATCGAAGCAGATGATGGCCGCTTCGTCGAAGGTCGACGGGTAGAAGGCGGAAGCCGCGTGCGACTCGTGGTGTTCGCCGAACAGGATGCTGCCCTCATAACCGCAGGCTTTCCGGATCTCCGTGCGCATGTGGAGTTTTTCCTTGAGCCACAGGGGCATCGACTTGAGGAATGACGAAACTCCCCGCGGAGCGTAGGAGAGGTACGTCTCGAGCAACCGCTCGAACTTCATCAGGGGCTTGTCGTAGAAGACGATGTAGTCGACTTCTTCGGGTCCCTTGAGAGCGCCCTCCTTCAGGCAGTAGTTGAAGGCCCCGATGGGGAAGCGGTGATCGTGCTTCTTGCGGCTGAACCGCTCTTCCTGGGCGGCGGCTCGGATTTCGCCATCCTGAACCAGGCACGCGGCGGAGTCGTGGTAGTACGCCGAAACTCCGATGATGTTCACGCGCGCGGAGTTTACGATGGTCGTCGGTTATCCGCTAAACTCTGACACTTGCCTCTCCTGCCGGAGTGGCGGAACTGGCAGACGCACGGGACTCAAAATCCCGCGTTGTTCGCAACGTGTGGGTTCGACCCCCACCTCCGGCACCATCTACCTTCAAACTTCGACCTGGCCGCGGTCCGCGGCAATTCTTCAAAGAACCTGCGAACCGGAAGAATCGTGCTCGCTGCCTCCCGTCGTCGATGGCTCACGCTGTCGTTGTTCCTTCAGGCCTCGGGGCTCCAGGCCCAGGAGGCCGAGCCGGTTCGGTTCCTGCCCTATGTGGGGCCGTCGATCGAGGCCGCCCGCTATCTGCCGGCCGACGAGGACTTCGCGTGGGTCGGCTGGATCGGGGCTCAGGTCGATATCGCCGAGAAGGGGCGTTGGTCCTTGTACTTCACGCCCCAAATGGAAACGATCCTGGGCCACCGCGTTCGGTCGTTCGAGGCCGTGCAGGCGAACTACTCTCTGGAAATTGGAGCCAGCCGAGTGCATGGCCGTGGGCGGATCTCGCCATTTTTCCACCACGTCTCAAGGCACGTTCAGGATCGCGACAAAGAGCAGGCGGTGGACTGGAACTTCCTAGGCGTGAAGTACAACGCGCCCTGGCCCGAGCGATGGAATCGGCGGGGAGCCTGGGCCGGGTCGTTCGCGGTCGCGACTCTCTCGTCCGGCGTCAACTACAACTGGGAAGCCCGGGTTGGGGGCGACGCCGACCTCACTCCAAACCCGAAGCGGAGCGCCTTCGTCCTGGCCGATCTCCGCCGCATCGGCGCTTCCGTGAGCCCCGGATTCCCACGCGGCGGTTTCACGGATGCGCGCTTGGAGGTCGGTCTGCGTCGCTGGACCGACACCTCTCAATCGGCGCTCTTCCTCGCCTACGAGAGGAGGAACGACGCGCTGATTCCCGAAGCACTGGTCACGAATCGGGCCTTACTGGGCTTCAGGATCCGCGGACACCGACGAACCTCACCGGACCCGCCCGCCCCCTGAGGGAAGCGCGCCGAAAGCGTCAGGACGAAGACGATGAGTTCTCGGCGCTTCCGCCGAGAATCGCCTTCAGTTCCTTGCCCATCCGGAAGTAGGGGACTCGCTTCGCGGGCACCTCCACCCTCTCCCCGGTTTTGGGGTTTCGGCCCTTGCGAGGAGCGCGGGACCGAAAGCGGAAGGAACCGAGGCCGCGAATCTCGACTTCTTCGCCCTTCTTAAGGGCCGAGACCACACCTTTCAGGAAGGAGTCGACCACGATCGCGGCCTGGACCTGAGTGAAGTCGAGTCGCCGCGCCACTCCGGCGACGATGTCGGCCTTGGTCAGCGAACGCTGGGCGGTGGCTTTTTCGTCGGAAGTGTCGGGCATCGGAGAACTTAGAGTCTACCAAAGACCGGACTCGATGAGGGATCGGCCCGGGCTGCCGAGTGCCCGCTAGTTGAACCAGACAATCTCAGGACGCCAGGTGCTGGCGTCGCCGGAGAGGCCATCCTGGGCGCTTACTACTTCGATTCGTGAGGGCACGATCTGGTACAAGGAATAGGTGTCGGGCTTTTCCTTGTCGAAGAATGCGTCCCATTCCTTCTTTCGGTGCGCCGACTTTGCGGCGCCTGTGATCTCGGTGGCGCGTCCGACCACGGTAACGTAGGCCAGACGGGCCGGATCAAAGTAAAGCAGGGTGACCCTCGGATCTGCCCGGATCTCCGCGACCTTGCGGCTGCGAGGGTTCGTGGCCAGGCGGACGACCAGGGCGGAGTCGGGTGAGGTTGGGTCGACGATCCGGGCCTGGGGAACCCCGTCCGCGCCGATGGTGACCAGAGTGCCGTAGCGAGCGGCGATCATGATCTTTCGTGCGACCTCAATGGTTCGCTCGCGTCGCGCCAGATCGGGTTGGGCCGCTGAACCCACTGAGGGGGATGCGGTTTGTGCCGGAAGTACTCCAACGAGGCAGAGCAGGATCGCGGGGATCATCCCTGGAGCCTAGTCCTCAGAAACCGGCACCGGAGCGGCTTCGCGGTATTGCTTGAGCGCGGTCACGAACTTCTCGATGTCGTCGTCGTTGTTGTAGAAGTGAGTCGAGACCCGGATACCTTCGGGCTTCTGCGTGACCATGACCCCCTTGCCACGGAGATACTCGGTTATGCCGCCCGGGTTGTCCATGGCCACGAGGGTCTGACCGGATCGGCCCGATCCGAGGGGCGATAGAACCTCGAACCCTTCATGGCGCAGCGCCGAGGTCAATACGGTGTTGAGCTGAAGTACGCGCGACTGAATTCGGTCCCGACCGATGCCGTCGAGGTAGGAGATGGCGGCGCCAAGTGCAAAAATGGAGGGGAACGAAGGGCACCCAAGTTCGTAACGCCTCGCCGCCGTGACCGGATGGCCAGCCCGGTTGTTGAAGGCGAAGGGATCCTTAACGCTTCGCCAGCCCATAACCCGCGGCGCGCGCTTGAGGAGTTCTCTCGACACATAGACGAACCCGGCACCGTAGCCGGCTAGAAGCCACTTGTGGCCAGCGCAGGCGAAACCATCGATCTGCATGCTCGTCACGTCGATCTCAAATGCGCCGAGGGACTGGGAGCCGCACATCAGCAAGGAGCGGCGGCCCTTTAGACCCCCCAGTTGCTCCGGATCCAGACGGAAGCCGTTCGAGAACTGAACGTGGCTGACCACGATCGTGGCCGCGCGTGGTGCGTGAATTTCGTCGAACATCTCGAGGCGTAACTCACCCTCGATGGCGGGGACGAACTGCATCTGCGCGCCGCGATGCACGAAAGGAAGGGTCACGGTCGGGAATTCGAGTTCGTCGGAGAGGACAGGTCCATCGGACGCCACCAGGTCCGCGAGGATGTTCATACCATCCGAGGTGTTGGTGACAAAGGCGATCTCGTCGGCCTGCGCGCCGATGAAGCGCGCGACCCGCTCACGAACGACTTCCATCTGGGCGAGCCAGAGATCCCAATGAAGGTCGCCCCCCTCTTCAAGTTCGGTCTGGTAGCGGATCACGGCCTCGCGCACCCATCGGGGCGTGATGGATCCCGCGGCGGCGTTCAGGTAGACGCGCTCCTTGGTTCCTG
>CAZFQH010000449.1:0-3939 GCA_964520805.1 uncultured Acidobacteriota bacterium
CCGCGCGCCGTCGTAGGGGCGCCCCTTGTGGGCGCCCTTCGCATCCCACCGCGCGTCTTCGCAGGGCAGGCACGAGGCCTGCCCCTACGATTCGAACACCCGCGAGACTTCGCAGGGCCGACACGAGGCCTCCGCCCCCGGGTTCAAACACACGCGAATCCGCCCGGCAATCCAAAACCCCCGCGCGGGAATTCGCGCCAATCGTGACCATCCGTCGTAGGGGCGCCCCTTGTGGGTGCCCTTCGCATCCCACCTCGCGTCGTCGTAGGGGCGCCCCTTGTGGGCGCCCTTTCGCACCGCACCGCGACCTTCAAGAGCATGAACGTGATCTCGTCGGGAGCGTTCACGCATATTGACGTTCGTTCCGGGCGGGTGTACCGTCTCTCTAACAATTCCGCGCTGTAAATCCAGCGCTTGTCCTCCACCCTCAGAGGAAGAAAGCAACCACATGTCACTCAAGAGATTGGCGGCGCTCACGTCCGCCTTCGTACTTTTTGCTGGATCCGCGCTCGCGCAGACCACCGGCGAAATCTATGGAAAAGCCACAGACAAAAGCGGCGCCGTTGTCCCCGGCGTCACCGTCACTCTCACCAGCCCGGCAATGATTCAGTCCCGAACCGCCGTCACCACGGGAACCGGCGTCTACCGTTTCCCGAGCGCTCCCATCGGCGTCTATTCCGTCAAGTTCGAGCTGAGCGGTTTCACGACGATCGTTCGCGACCGCGTCCGCGTCGAGATCGGGCAGAACGCCCAGATCAACGCTACCCTCGATGTGTCAGCCATGCAGGAAGTGGTCACCATCACCGGTGAGGCTCCGCTGATCGACACTCGGAACAACGGCCGCATCTCCTCGTTCAACCAGGAAGCGCTCCAGAATGTCCCGTCGGCGCGTGATCCCTGGGTCATCATGCAGCAGTCGGCCGGCATCATCATCGACCGCGAAAACATCGGCGGCAACATGTCCGGCCAGCAGTCGGGCTACGTGGCCCGCGGCACACCCTCCAACCAGTCCAAGTGGAGCCTCGACGGCATCGACATCACCGACATGGCCGCGACCGGCGCTTCCCCGGTGTACTACGACTTCGACGCCTTCGAGGAGATGCAGATCTCGACCGGCGGCGCGGACGTCACCATGCAGAGCCCGGGGGTCAGCATCGGCCTCGTGACCAAGAGCGGCACCGACAAGTTCAAGGGCTCGGCCCGCTACTATGTAACCGACGAGAAGTACCAGTCGACCAACATCAACGACACCCTCCGCCGCCAGGGCGCAAGCTCCGGGAACCCCATCCAGAACATCAAAGACTGGGGCGGCGAAATGGGCGGCCCGATCGTCAAAGGCAAGCTCTGGGCCTGGGGCAGCTACGGAACTCAGGACATCAAGGTCGGCGTGAACAACTTCTTCCTGAAGTCGGGCGCCTGCGCCACCATCACTCCCGCTAACGCCGCGACCTTCCCGTTTGACACTATCAAGGATTGCCTCAACACTGACCTCACGACCCTCAAGACCTACAACGCGAAGCTCGCCTACCAGGTTTCGAGCAACACGCACTTCTCCTTGTTCTTCAATGCCGCCAAGAAGGACCGCAACGCGCGCGACTCCTCCGACCTGCGTCCCATCGAGACCGCGTACCGTCAGGGCGCCGTCATTGATGAGACTCTCGGATCGAAACTCTGGAAGATCGGCATTCCCAAGACCTACAAGGCGTCGCTGCGTCGCGTCTTCTCCGACCGGTTCATGATGGAGTTCCAGTACGCCCACATCGGTAACAACTTCACCCTCGACTTCCAGGAACCGGCTCTCGCCGAGGTTCAGCCCACCCAGGAACTGGCCACTGGCCTGTGGGGCCGCTCCTTCCAGGCGAGCTACTTCGTCCGTCCAACCAACAGCTTCGATCTGACCGGCACCCGGTCCTCGTCCGGTTTCATGGGCGGCGATCACGCCCTCAAGTTCGGCGTGCGCTACCGTCAGGATCGTGCGATCAGCAAGAACCACCGCGGCGGCAACGTGGAAGCCCGGTGGCGCGACGCCAATGGCGACCGTCTCTTCCAGGCCTCCGAAGCGTCCGAAGCCAACATGTACCGAGACTCGTTCACCGACTACAACGTCTTCAACACGTCGGCGTACATCCAGGACACGTTCACGAAGGGCAAGCTGACGATCATGGCGGGTCTCCGCCTCGACCGCCAATGGGATCGCGCCAATGCCTCGATCGCCCCGGCACATCCCTTCTTTGGCCAGGCCACTGCGACCGGCACCGTCTTCAATCACCTGCCCCAGATCAACTTCCAGGGCGCGGACCCCGGCGTCACATTCATCGACATCGTTCCCCGCCTCGGAATCAACTATGACCTCAGCGGCGACGGCAAGAACGTCCTCAAGTTCAACCTGGCCCGCTACGCGAATCAGCTCGGGGACGGAGACCTCGCGGGAACGTTGAACCCGGTTCAGGCCTCCTTCATCCGCTTCCCCTGGCGCGACACCAACGGCGACCTCAAGGTCCAGGCCAACGAAATCACCATCACGGGCACCCCGTTGAACTTCGGCGGCAACTACAGCCCCACGAACCCCACCGCCCTCTCGTCTCCCGGAACCGTCGACACTGGCCTCACCAACGAGCACACGGACGAGGCGATCCTTGACTTCACTCGTCAGTTCGGCAACTCCACCGCAGTCGGCGTCGCGGTGATCTATCGGAAAGTGAACAACCTCCGCTGGAACGACACGACCAACTGGACGGATGCGAACTACCGTGCCGTGAACTTCCAGGCTCCCTCGTCAGGATCAGGTGCTTGCCTGGCCGCGCAGAATCCGACCTGCCCGGCGATCACGTACTACGAGCCGACCTCGGCGGTGCCCTCTGCCTATGTCTATACGAACCGCCCAAATCTCGATCGCACCTATATGGGCTTTGAGATCACGGCGCGCAAGCGGCTGTCAAGCGGCCTCAGTCTGAACGGCAGCTTCACGTTCAATGACACGCAGGTGAACTACGGTGCTGGCTCGTTCGAGGACCCGACCAATATCTCCAACCTCGACGGTGCTGAGTATGCCCCGGAGAGTGCGGGCAGTGGCATCGGCAACGTGTTCCAAAACGCCACGTACCTGGCGCGGATGCAGGCCTCCTACACTGTTCCGTGGCAGAAGATCATGGTGTCGGTGGCGTTCAACGCGCGGTCCGGCTTCCCGATACCGCTTCAGATCCAAACGCCCTCGCGGGCGAACGGTGGCGGCATCGCCACGGTCTTCCTCGCACCGCTCGGCGAGACCCGCCTGCCCAACTTCAACAACCTGGATCTGGGCCTTAACAAGGCCGTCCGCATCACGGGCAAGGCCCGGGTGACGTTGTCGGTCGACCTGTTCAACGTGTTCAACAGTAACACGGTGCAGGCCCGCCAGCGCACGCAGAACAGCGCGATCGCGAACAACATCCAGGCGCTGGTGGCGCCCCGGGTGGCCCGCTTCGGCGCGCGTCTGAGCTGGTAGGAAGTCAGCGGCCGTAAGCCGCCAGGGGCGGGGTCCTTTGGGATCCCGCCCTTTTTTTGTCTAAGGGGGGCCGGACACGGCCCCGGCCCCCCTTAGGATCCATAGGATCCCCCGGGCCTGCGTCTTCGCAGGGCAGGCACGAGGCCTGCCCCTACGGTTCAGAACACCCGCGAATCTTCGCGGGGCAGGGACGAGGCCTGCCGCCCCCGATTCAAACCCACGCGAATCCGCCCGGTAATCCAGAACCAGCGCGGGAATTCACGACGTCGTGGCAACCACGGTGCCCGTCCCGAAAACACCATCGTGGCAACGGCCGTGCCGGTCCCGAAAACGCCATCGTGGCAATCCGCGTGAATTCCCGATACTGTGATGTCGCGGCCCTGGCGATCGTTCCTGAAAACGTAGGGGCGCCCCTTGTGGGTGCCCTTCGCATCCCACCGCGCGCCGTCGTAGGG
>CAZFQH010000450.1:0-3929 GCA_964520805.1 uncultured Acidobacteriota bacterium
GTGTTCTGCTGGAACTCGCGATGAAGAATGAAGAGATTCGACGGAAGCAGGAAGGCGGTTCCTGATGAAGGCGCGAACATGGTGGGTCGGGCTCGGGCTCGTAACCCTCGGAGCCTCCGCATCCCAGCCGGCATTCCCCTCGCAGGGCCCCTCACCAGGCCCGCGTCTCCCTCCGGTGACTTTCCGCCCCCCGATCAAGCTACCCGCCGCCGAGGCGTTGCGCCGCGGGCAATACGCCCGGGCACTTGAAGCCGCCCGCGAGGACCTCAGCAAAGAGCCCCAGAACGTCGAGGCTCTCTCGACTCTGATTCGCGTGCTTCTCGAGACAGGCGCCCTCGCCGAGGCCGATGAGGCCGCTCGCGCGTTCATCGCGCGCCTTCCGAAATCCGCCGATGCTCAGAAGGTCCTGGGCGATGTCCTCGTTGCGCGGGGAAGGCGAACCGAGGCGGAGGCGGCGTACGGCCGGGCGATCGGAGGAAGAGCCGCCAATATCCTCGCGGCCGAGGCATCCCTCGGCGCCCTTCTCCATAATCGCGGGCTTCGGGTTGAAGCCGCCGAGCGATTTGAGCGGCTGGTGAGCGCCTACAACTCGGGTCTCGCGCGCACCGCTTCGGACCTGATCGCGGTGGGCCGGGCCTGTCGCCACTTGGGGGCTTCGAATCCGGATGCTTTCAAGGACGCGCTCAAGGCCTTCGACGAAGCGGCCGCCCTGGACGTAACCCACGAGGCGCGTACCCGCATCGGCGAACTCTTCCTCGAGAAGTTCAATGGAACCGAGGCCAGGAATGCCTTCGATATCGTCCTCCGGACCAATCGCAGCCATCCGCAGGCCCTCCTCGGCCTCGCCAGGGCTCGCGACTTCGACGGAGAGCGCGGTGTGCCCGATCTTCTCGACGCGGCGCTCAAGACCAACCCGAACCACGCCGAGGCCCGGGCCTACCGATCCGGCCTTCTGCTCGCCCTTGAGGATTTCCCGAAGGCAAGGGACGAGGCGTTCAAGGGGCTCGAGGCGAATCCGACCTCGCCCGAAGCCCTCGCCGCCCTGGCCGCGGTGCACTACGTGGCCGGCGATACCGCCGCTTTCGCGGAGACGCGCAGGAAGGCCCAGGCTCTCTTCCCGAAGAGCGGCGATCTCCTCGTTACCGTAGCGGAAGCGGCGGTGCGGAACCGGCTTTACCGAGAGGCGGCGCAACTCGCGAATGAAGCCATCACGCTCGATCCTCAATCCTGGACCGCCCTCGCGAGCCTCGGACAAAATCAGATGCGTCTTGGGGACATCGATGGGGCTCGGAGGAATCTCGAGAAATCCTTCAAGGGCGATCCCTACAACGTCTGGGTCAAGAACACACTCGACCTGCTGGACACCTTCGTGAACTACACCACGGTCGAAACGGGACAGTTCCGTCTGTTCCTGGACCGCAAAGAGGCGGGCATCCTAGGTCCACCGATGAGCGCGCTGGCGGACGAGGCGATGAAGAAACTCTCGGCGCGCTACGGCTACATGTCCAAAGAACCCATACGTATCGAGGCCTACCCGTCCCACGCCGATTTCTCCGTCCGCACCGTGGGTCTCGCCGGACTGGGCGCCCTGGGCGTGTGTTTCGGCCCGGTGGTGGCCATTGATTCGCCCCAGGCCCGGGAACGCGGCGCCTTCAACTGGGGCTCCACCTTGTGGCACGAGCTGGCTCATGTGGTGACCCTCGGCGTATCCGGCAATCGAGTTCCCCGCTGGCTCACCGAGGGAATCTCGGTTCATGAGGAACGACGAGCCCGACCCGGATGGGGAGACGATCTGTCGCTCGAGTTCCTGCTGGCGTACCAACAGGGAGAAGTTCTGCCCCTGCGCGATCTCAACAACGGCTTCGTCCGCCCCAAGCACCCGGGGCAGGTCAGTCTCGCCTACTACCAGGCCTCTCTCGTGGTCGAACACCTCGAGGCGCGGCACGGAATCGCGGGATTGCGAGATCTGCTGATGGCCTACGCCACCGGACTCAGCACTCCTCGCGCCTTTGAGACCGTTCTCGGACAGACCGTCGATCAGGTGGATGAGGAGTTCCAGACCTCACTCAAAGCCCGGCTCGCGAAGGCCGCGGGGGTCATCCGTACGGAGTCAGCACCCGCGGGCCCCGCATCGGATCGCCCCTCTCCGCCGGAAACTCGCACCGCCCTCGAAGCCCGTCTCGCCAACGACGACAACGACTTCATCGCGCACGCCCGGCTGGGCCGGCTGAACCATCGTGAGAAGAGGCAGGATGACGCCCTGCGGCATCTCGAACGGGCGGCCCGGCTGTGGCCCGAATCCGCGGGAGAGGAAAGTCCCTACCTCCCCATCGCGGAGATCAAGCAAGCGCGTGGAGACACGGATGGCGCGATTGATGCGCTCAAGGCTCTCGTGGCTCGGAACGAGAATCACGACACCGCCCGCTTCCAACTCGCAACCCTCCTCGAAGGCCGGGGTCGAATCGATGAGGCGCTTGCGGTTCTCGATACCGTGGTATTCATCTACCCCTTCGATCCGAAGCTGCATGAGCGCCGCGCCGCACTCGCCATGAAGCTTCAAAACACGGCCGCCCTACGTGCCGCCCGTCGGGCCATCATCGAGCTGGATCCCGTGGACAAGGCGGAGGCCTACTTCCAGCTGGCCCTTGCCGACCTTGCAGACGGCGACCGCGCCTCGGCAAGACGCAGCATCCTTCGGTCGCTGGAGGTGGCACCGCGTTTTGGGCGGGCCCAGGAGCTTTTGCTGAAGATCCATCGAGAGGAGAGCAAGCAATGACGGTGCCTCGTGTGTTGACTTCCACCCTCCTCATCCTCGCCTCCCTGACCCAGGCCGCGGACGTTCCTGCGCCGCCCGATGTCCCCTACGAGAACGCGCCCTACAACGGCAAGTTCACCTTCGCACGGGTGAAGTTCCGGCCGTCCGAATGGGGGCCGGGGCGATACGAGTGGGGACTCGACCTGAAATGGAACCACGACTACCCGCGCGCCGAGCAGCACTTCATGAAGATACTGGCCGAGACCACCACCATCGACCCCAACGACGACGGCGTCATCGTGGCTCTCGACGAACCCGCGATGTTCGACTACCCCGTGCTCTACGTTTCCGAACCCGGCTACTGGCAGCTTAACGAGAAGGAGGCGGCCAACCTTCGGGCCTATCTTCAGAAGGGGGGCTTCCTCATCTTCGACGACTTCTTCCAGCGGGCCACTCTCATTCTCGAGGAGAACATGCGTCAGGTCCTCCCGGATGCCCGTTTTATCGAGATTCCGCTCGAACACCCGTTGTGGGACTCCTTCTTCAAGATCTCCGAGCCCCCAAGAAGCCGGGGCGGCGGCGGCCGTGGGGGGGGAAGGAACTTTGGAGGTCGAGGGATGCAGACCACCTACCATGGGATCTTCGAGGACAACGACCCCAAGAAGCGTCTGATCGCCGTGGCCAACTACAACGGCGACATGGGTGAATTCTGGGAGTGGTCGGACACCGGTTTCGTTCCGATCGACCTCTCAAACGAGGCCTACAAGCTGGGGGTCAACTACATGATCTACAGCCTCACTCACTAGCTGCTGGGCATCGCCGGAGACTCAGACCATGAACGTTCGGTACCATCCACTCGCACCATGACCGAACGTTTGTATTTCACCAACTCGTACGTCAAAGACTTCGAGTCGTCCGTCACCGCCTGTGTGCCGACCGCGGACCGCTTCGAGATAGCCCTCGCCGCCACCGCCTTCTATCCAACTGGCGGCGGCCAGCCCCACGACCTCGGCGTGCTAGGAGGCCGCTCCGTGCTGGATGTCATCGATCGCGGAGATGCGGGCATCGCCCACGTGGTCGATGGGCCGCTGGGACCTGGAACCATGGTGAAGGGGGCCATCGACTGGACCCGAAGGTTCGATCACATGCAGCAGCACTCCGGCCAGCACATTCT
>CAZFQH010000451.1:0-3916 GCA_964520805.1 uncultured Acidobacteriota bacterium
CGGTAGCGGGCATGGATGCTCGCGAGGACGGACGGCAGTTCCCCGCGTTCGGCCATCGAGAATAGAAGGCGAGGGGACTGAAGGGTGTTCCCGGTCGCCCATCCCCATACGGAGATCATGGCTGCGAATGAAGCGAAGGCGACCCCCGCAGGACCCCAGAGGACCGCGAAGGCCGCGGCGATGGGGGCCTTCTCCTGTTGCAGGTTGGGCACCAGACCGATGGTGACGAACTGGACTGAGATGTACACCGTGGCGATCACCGCGAGGGCAATGAGCAGGGCGAAAGCGCTGTCCTTCTTCGCATCCTTCGCCTCGCCGGCCGACATCAACGGCGATTCGAATCCGCCGAAGGCGAAGACGAGGAGCAGAATGGCCTGAGTCCACTGCGGTTCGGCCACGGTCTGGGTTTGGAGAACGTCACCGCTCACCTGAGGAAGCCCAAACCCCACCAGCAGAGCCAGGGGTAGCAGTTTCGCGACGGTGAACACATCAATGGCCCACGAAGCCTGTTTCACACCGATGAGGTTGATTATGGTGATGACGGTGAGAACGCCCACGATCACGAGCGACCGCCCCGCCCCTCCGGATGCCGCGGGGAGGATCTGGGAGAGATAGCTCGCGAAGATATTGAGATTGGCGGCCGCGGAGAGGAGCCGTGTCCACAGGGTCAACCAACCGGCCTGAAAACCCACGTGCCGGCCGAAAGCCTCGCGGGAATACAGATAGGCCCCGCCGCTGTCATCAAACCGGCTCGCCACTTCGGCGAAACAAAGAACGATGGTGAGCACGGCGAGGGCGGCGATCAGGTGGGCCACCGGGCTCAGGACACCAGTGAGGGCCGCGATCTGGGCGGGCATGCCGAAGATCGCGCTGCCGATGACGCCATTCACGATGGCGAGGGTGAGGTCGGCGCGGGAAATGGCCCGGACAGGCCTTGGGGCGGTCATCCGGGAATGATAGCCACGATGACCGAACGGTTTCCGCGGTCGCGACCGAAAGCGGAACCGAACCGTCTATATTCCAAGAGTCCCGCCTCGCCAAAGGAGAATTTCACCAGTGACCACGCTTTCCGTTTTGAGTCTCGCCGTCCTCCTGATGCCCGCGACCATTGAAGGGCCAGCCAAAGCACCGGCCCAGGAGGAACTCTCATCGGTCGCCACCCTTCATCTCGCCGACGGCACTTCGGTGGCGCTGGTGGAGTGGAAGCTCACCTACGAGTTCACGACCTGGCGGCCCAAAGAGCCGGTCAGCCTGGCCAAGGCTCAGGTGCGCGAGAGCGCCAGTCTGGTTCTCGGCAAGAAAAGCTATCCGGTGAAAGCCGATTCCCTCTCTCTCACTCATGTCGAAGGCGGAGACACGGTTCGGGTGAGTGCCATGAACCTCAAGAAGGTCGGGGACCTGAAGATCGAGCCTCCCGCTCGCGAGGTGATTGCCCCCGATCTAGAGAAAGGCCTTCTCTATCAGCCGCGCAGCCTGGACCTCAGTGGGAAGACACTCTCGGGGATTGAGCGAAGTTTCTGTGTGACCTCGTTCTCGGCTCTGGTGGAATGCGGCGGCACCAAGACCACACGCATCGTGAAGATCGACTTCAACTAGGCGCCTTGTGGCTCCTTGTCCCCTTTGCGCTCATCCCATCACCATCGCGGAGTTCGATGTGGATCGGGGAGAGATTTTTGTATGCCCCGGGTGCGGGGAGGATCTGGAGGTTGTGGGGTTTGATCCTCTCCGTCTGGCCCGCGCCGCGGCGAATGAAGACGATTCGTAGCGGGCCGTCGGGACCGGGGTATGATCGCGGCTGATTTCCCCGGAAGCTGTCTAAAATCCAGTCCGCCCGATGGAGACTCGTAGAGGAGGCGTCGATGTTCGGTCTCGGTGTACAAGAACTCCTGTTGATCCTGGTCATTCTGGTTTTCATTTTCGGCACAAGTCGGATTGCCGACTTGGGCAAGGGTATGGGCGAAGGCATCCGCAATTTCAAAAAGGCGATGAAGGACGACTCGGTTCCTCCATCTTCGGGCACAAGTGAGGAGAAAAAGTAATGCGATTGAATCAGAAACTAGCGCTTCTGGCGGCACTCGTTCTGGCGGGACCGGCGTGTAAGAAAGAGACGCCTTACGTCCCGGCACCGGCCCCCACTCCGACTCCGGTCGTGGTTCCGAGCAACCCAACGCCCGCTCCCACCCCGGTCGTGGCCCCGGTCCCGGAACTGAGCGAATACGAACGCATCCGCCAGACTCCCATCGATGAGATCGACCGCATGGGTCTTCTGGGCGACGTCTACTTCGACTTCGACCAGGCCGACCTCCGTGAGGCCGACCGCGCCACGCTCGTGCGCAATGGTGAGGCCATGAAGAAGTTCGATTTCCTCGTAGTGACGCTCGAGGGCCACGCCGATGAACGCGGCACCATCGAATACAACCTGGCGCTTTCCGATCGCCGCGCCCGCACCGCCTACGACTACCTCATCTCCATCGGCATCGAGTCGTCGCGGATCAAAGCCGTCGCCTACGGCAAGGAGATCCCGGTGTGCAGCGAATCCACTGAAGACTGCTGGCAGCGCAACCGTCGCGCTCACTTCGCAGTTACCGGCAAGACCGCCAGATAACTGGCCGCTCCAAGGGGAGCTCGGCCGAACTTACGAAGAAGGATGAAGACGCTGTGAGCGACCCGGCCCTAAAGGAAATCACCGGCCGTATCGGCAAGTACGACATCCTCAAGCCCCTCGGCAAAGGGGCGATGGGTATCGTTTACCTTGCCAAGGACTCGATGCTCGACCGCGAGGTCGCCCTCAAGGTCATGGTGTCGAACATCGCCGATGACCCCGAGCTCAAGATGCGTTTCGAGCGCGAGGCCAAGGCGGTGGCCAAGCTCTCGCATCCGAACGTGGTCAACGTCTTCGACCTCGGCTATCACACCGACGGCTCGCCCTACATGGCGATGGAGCTTTTGCGAGGCGACGACCTCCAGAAGACGATGCGTAGCGGACCCATGCCTCTGGACCGCAAGGTCACCATCATTGTCCAGGTTCTGGTGGGCCTCGCCCATGCCCATCAGGCGGGCATTGTTCACCGTGACATCAAGCCCGCCAATATCTTCATCGCCAACGACGGTGCGGTGAAGATCATGGACTTCGGCGTGGCCCGCCTCACCACCGCATCGGTGACCGGCACCGGCGCCATCGTGGGCACCGCCGACTACATGTCGCCCGAGCAGGTCAAGGGCGCACGGGTCGACGGACGCTCCGACCTGTTCAGCGTCGGCTGCATGTTCTACGAAATGCTTGCGGGCAAGCGGCCGTTCCATGCGGAAAATCTCATGGCGATCTTCTTCAAGATCACCCATGACGAACCCAACTGGAACGCTATCCCCTCAGGCCCCGAGTTCGACGCCCTGGCCCCCATCCTCGCCAAGGCCCTCTCCAAGGACCTGAACGAGCGCTACGAGAACGCCACTCAGTTCGCGCTTGCCCTGCGCGACTACCTGGCGAATTACAGCACCTCGTCTTCGATGGCGAGCCGTGCGATCGAGGATCTGGTCGATCTGAATGCGCCGACCGGGACTCCGGCGCCGCTCGAAGACCTTCTGGACGAAACCGCGGCCACCGACGGGACTGTGGACTTGTCGCGCGCCTCGATGCGTCCTTCGCCCCCGACCGTCACCGGCACTCGCGGAGGTGCGGCGACCATGGCGGGGGCCACCCGTGTCGGGGCCACGCGGGTTCAGCCGGGACCGCCCCAACGAATCGAACCCAAGGTCGCACCGGTCGAGCCCAAGTCAAATACCGGCGTCATCGCCGCTGGCTTTTTTGGCCTTATCGTCACACTTGGAGCTGGGGTCTACTTCATCTCCACCAAGCTCGAGGAGCCTGCTCCAACTCCGGAGGCCACCACCGCCACTCCGCTGACGGCACCGACCG
>CAZFQH010000452.1:0-3910 GCA_964520805.1 uncultured Acidobacteriota bacterium
CCCCGGTTTGATGGCTGAGAACCAACCGTCCTAACCCCTAGACGATAGCGCCACGTTTGAGGCACGGGGATTCTAGCAGGAAGGGAGAGTCTGGTGGCGGCTAAACCCAAGAGCGGAGGTTGCTTCGGGCCACTTTCAACGGCCTGGGCCCTCGCAATGACGTAGGGAACAAAGGGGCTTGGCCGTGGCCGGACGGGGTTGGTTCGGCCCCCGTCCGAACGACGGGGGCTGTTGAGAAACCCCAGCGAGAACGCCCCATTTCACGCAGCTTTCTGGTCGGTCCCTTCGACGATGCCAGGCTGCGCGCTCGACCGGTCCCTTCGTCGGTCTCAGGGACCGTTGGCGGCGCTACTTTCCCAGTACGTCAATCGCGGCGTAGGCCATCGTTCTGAACTTGTTCTGCAGGTCGAGGCCGCCGTTTGGGACGAGCTGGGAGAAATATAGACCCAGCATGTCCTCCTGCGGGTCCATCCAGTACTGCGAGTAGTAGGCGCTGCCCCAGCCGAAAGCGCCCTCCGAACCGTAGCGGCCGGAGCGGCCCATGTGCTCGACCACTTCGAAGCCGAGGCCGAAACCGGTGCGGCCCGCGTTGTAGAGGCTGCCCACGAAGTTCGAAGTCATCAAGACGACGGTTTTGGGGGAGAGGATCCGGGTGCCTTCGAGAGTGCCACCGCCCGCCAACATGCGGACGAAGCGCGAGTAATCCGAGGGGGTGGAGAGCAATCCGGCACCGCCGCCGAAACACATACGGGGGCCATCGACATAAGCACCCTGACCCATACCAAGTTCAGGGGCTCGCACAATCGTGCCATCTTCCCTGGCCGAATAGACGGTGGCGAGCCGCGCTCGCTTCTCCACCGGCAGGAAGAAAGAGGTGTCGACCATCTTGAGTGGCGCGGAGATGCGCTCGCGAAGGAAGGCGTCGAGTGGCTGACCTGCCGCCTTCTCCACCACCGCGCCGAGAACATCGGTCGCGTAGCCGTAGACGTACTCTTCTCCCGGCTGGGCGTCGAAGGGTAAGGCGGCGATTCGTTCGACAAACGAGGCGATGGGCTCCGCGCGGTCGGCCAGATACCAGTCCTGAATTCCCGCGGCTTTCCACAGGGCCGCGGATGGGCCGCGCCCGTAAGAGATTCCCGCGGTGTGGGTGAGGAGGTCGCGCACATTGATCTCGCGCTTGGCGGGCACCACGGTCACCGGCGAATCGGGCAAGGCTCCCGCAGGCGGACGCAGAGCCACCGTGGTTTTCTTGAAGGCAGGGAAAAAGCGCGACACCGGAGTCTCGAGGCTGAGGCGGCCCTCCTCGACCAGGATCATCGCGGCCACGCTCACCGGGGCTTTGCTCATCGAGGCAATCCTGAAGATCGTGTCGGTCCGCATCGGAACGTTGCTCTCGATGTCGGCAAGGCCGGTCGCTTCGAACTGGACCAGCTTCCCGCGCCGCATGAGGAAAGTGACCGTCCCCGCCACTCGCCCTTCGGCGACGTAGCGCTGCATCGTCTTCGAGATGGCCTCGACCCGTACCGCCGACATTGAGACAGAGCCCGCGTGCCAGACCACGGGTGCGGAAGGATCGGCCACTCTCTTCGACGTCGACGATGGCTGGGCTTGTACCCCGGCCGCTCCAAGGCAAAGAAGGATGCCGGCAACGGCCCGTGCGGGCAATGTGCGCGAGGTCGAGAGTTTGTTCACGATTCTTCTCCTCCCGCCACACTCGGCGGGGCTTAGGATTCAGGGGAATGGCGCTCTACTTGCTGGCGAGTATCGCAGGTCTTTTTCCTGGTCTCACGTTCCCCTTCGCGGTAGGGTGGAAATCGATCCACGCGTTCGACCTGTTCTTCGTCGCGTGCCTGGTATCCACCGCCGTGAGGGGTGGATTTCGTCCCGCCGATTGGAAGCTCATGGCGGCGGCCGCGGGCGTGATCACGGCCGGAGGCCTCGCCCTCCTCGCCCATCCTTCGCCCGAAGGGATTCGGGCGGTGACCGCGATTTCTTATTCGATGGTTGTGCTCGTCGCTATCTCGCACGTGAGGCTGGAGGTGATCGGAGTTTCGATCGAGCGCGTCATCCTTTGGCCTCTGCTCATCGCTATTGGCGTCGGCTGGGTCATTTTCGTGGTTGAAAACTTCACCGGAATCGCCATCTCCGCGAACCGGTCGCCGATGCTGCCGGCTTCGGTGCACCGGCTCGGGGGACTCAGCGGGGGCAACTCACTCATCCTTTTCCTGGGCCTGGCCGCACCGCTGGTTCGCGCACCAGGTTCGATTCTCACGATCATTCTTCCTGCGGCCTACGCGACTCTGTCCCGGGGACTGCTGGGCGTGGGTGTGGCGGTGGTCCTGCAAGCGCGCACCCTTCTCACCACCCCCGTGCATTTGCGCCGCGCTCTCCTGTTCGGCTCCTGGGCGGCCATCGTGGTCAGCGTTTTGTTCTACTTCTTCGCGATCATCCCGGTCACTGGGGCCGGGCGTGCCACCGGAAGACTGAGTCTCGAGCCAGGCGGGTATCTCACTCCCCATCTGGCCGCGGTGCGCATGTTTCAGTCGAGCCCGCTCGTGGGAGTGGGCCCTGCCGGGTTCGTCGATCGGTTCACGGCCTTCACCTCGCGCGCGGAGCGGGAGCGGCTTCCCTCGCGCAACTTGACACGGTGCGACCCGCACTCGGCCATCCTCGGGCTCGGCGCCGAGCAGGGAGTGATTGGGCTCGCAGCCTTCGGCTGGCTCATTTACGTGATTTTCGTTCGTCTGCGGGAGATCGGGGATAAGGCGTTGCGGTCGGGTGCAATGGCGGGCCTCACCGGTCTACTAATCGGAGGCCATTTTGTCGACTGGCTCGCCCTCAAAGGCCTCTGGCTTTGGATCGGCCTTCTGGTGGCTTCGAGAAAGTTCGACACAAGGTAATCTCCCGGCAACCTCAAAACAGGAGTCCCTTCACCCTATGGATCCAATCAACGCCCTGCTCATCACCCTCGGTGTGTTCGTGGCCTTCTACATCTACACGTGGTATCAGGGCGCGCAGCGGAAACTCGCGGAGGGCATGCCGGGGCCGCTCGACCTCGGCATAGGTTTCGTCACGAACTTCCTCGACACCCTGGGTATCGGGTCGTATGCCCCGACCACCGCGATGTTCAAAGCGTGGAAGCTGGTCAAGGACGAATGGATCCCGGGCACCCTCAACATCGGCCACACCATTCCGACGATCACGCAAGCCTTCATCTTCATCGGCGCCGTTCTGGTCGACCCCTCGACACTGGTGCTGATGATCCTCGCGGCGTTCGTGGGCGCTTTCTTCGGGGCCAAGGTGGTGGCGGGCTGGCCGCGACACTACATACAGATCGGCATGGGCACGGCCCTCGTCGCCGGCGCGGGGCTCTTCGGGGCGAAAAACCTCGGATACCTGACGAGCAGCGGCGAAGCCATCGGCGTATCCGGCACCATGCTGCTGGTTGCGGTGGTCGGGAATCTTTTTCTCGGCGCCCTCATGACCATCGGCGTAGGACTCTATGCGCCGTGCCTGCTCCTGGTGTCCTTCATCGGGATGAACGAGCGCGCGGCCTTCCCCATCATGATGGGCTCGTGCGCGTTCCTGATGACCGGCGCCACCAAACCCTTCGTGGACAAAGGCTCCTACTCGCTCAAGTCGGCACTTGGACTCGCGATCGGCGGCTTCCCTGCGGTTCTCATCGCGGCTTACATCGTGAAGTCGCTGTCCCTCGAGACCCTGCGTTGGGGTGTGGCTGCGGTTGTTCTGTACACCGGTATTGCGATGCTGCATTCCGCGTTCACGGAGAAGAAGACGTAGGGGGTTGGTAGTTGTTGGACGGGGTTGCTTCGTCGCTCAGCAAACGGACCGGCTCCTCGCAATGACGAGCCCCAAAGGGCCTGATAGTGGGCGCGTCCTAACTCGGCAT
>CAZFQH010000453.1:0-3886 GCA_964520805.1 uncultured Acidobacteriota bacterium
TTCAGTAACCAGGTACTCGGGGGTGCGTTCACAGTCAACGCCCCGACGATCATCGCGCACGACACCACCAATACCGGTAATCAGTTGTGGAACGGCAACGTGACATTCAACAGCACCGAAAACACGAACGGCGGCAATTTCACGGTCACCGGGGTCACGACCCTGGGCGACGGGCTGACCGTCAACGCCGGGGCCGGGAACGTCACGTTTCAGGGCGACGTAAACGGCACGCAGAGCCTCCGCGTCAACAACACCGGAACCAGGACCTTCGGCGGCACGGTGGCCTCCGGCGTGAGTTTGACTTTCACGGGATTGGCGTCCGACTCTCAAGGCAACTCCGTTACGTCGTCGGCCCAGTCGGCACTTGCGGTCGCGACGATCACACCCGGATCGTCCGCGTCCTCGCCGTTCTCCTCGACCTCGTCCTCGTCCTCGGGCGCATCGTCGAGAGAACTAGCGGCCGCGGCTGCTTTTGGCGGAGGCTCGATAGCCCCGCTCACCGCCGGGGCCGCTTCGGACGGGGGCACGACCCGCCTGACCACCGGTAGCGGGGCAAGCAGGGAAACCATCCGCCAGATCGACCAGCAGATCCAGCAGGCACGCACCCAGATGTTCTCGCAGGCCCTGACTCAGCTGGCCAAGGATTCCGCGTTGGCCGATGTTCCCGACTGCTCGGGCGCCGCGCAGGGTACGTGTGTCAAAGAGGGCAAGGCGAAGAAGTCCGCGCTGATCGCAGGCGACGCGGAGCCTGCGATCAAGCGCAGGGTGGCGGTGCTGTTCGGCAACGACCGGTACCTGGCGCCGATCCCCGCCCTGCAGACGCCGATCCACGACGTGGAGGACATCGGCAAAGTGTTGAAGGATCGCCTCGGATACGAAGTCCGGGTCATCCGCAATGCGAGCAGGCAGGACATCGTCAACGAGCTCAACAACCTCGTCACCGAGGTAGACGAAGACGACAGCGTTTTCGTCTATTACGCGGGCCACGGCTACCAGGCGGAGAAGGGCGGCGGCGGGTACTGGATTCCCGTCGACGCTAACAACAACGACGCTTCGACCTGGATCTCCAACGGCGCGATCTCGAAATTCCTGGCGAACATGGCCTCGAGGCAGGTAATGCTGATCTCCGACAGCTGCTACTCCGGGACCCTCGCCCAGGAGCAGAAGGTACAGACCAGCGAGAGCACCGTATTCGATCGCAAGGAAATCCTGCGCAAGCGCTCGGTGCTGGTCATGTCTTCGGGGGGCAACGAGCCGGTGTCCGACGGCGGTCACGACAACCACTCGCTGTTCGCCTTCCACCTGCTGCGCAACCTGAACGCCATCGACGGAGACCTGGTCGGAGGCGATATCCACGAGAAGGTGCGCACTGCGGTGGCGAAAGAGTACCCGCAGGATCCGCAGTACGGGGCGGTGGTGTCGGCCGGCCACGCCGAGGGCGGCGAGTACCTTTTCCAGAAGAAATGATGGGCGTGCTCATGCGCCTGCTCGCCCCTTCCCTGGTGCTGGCCATGCTTGCCGCACATGGCGCGTACGCGGCGGACCCGCCGACACCCGGGCAGATCTTCCAGCACCAGCAGCGACCTGAAACGGTGCCGCGGCTGCCGGACGCGAAGCCCCCGGAAGTCGAAGACAAACGCGACGGGGGCGATTTCAGCCCGGCGGACAGGCGGCCGGCACAAACCCCGTCGACCACGTCGGCGACGCGGCGGGTGCCCGTCAAGGCGTTCCGGCTCACGGGCCTGACCGTGGCGAGCGAGCCGGCCGTGCAGCCCCTGCTCGAGCCGTACCGGAATCGCGAGGCAACGCTGACTCAGCTGCACGAGGCGGCCACGGTTGTCCAGGACTACCTCACGGGGCTGGGATTCTTTGTGCGGGTCTACGTACCGACGCAGGATGTGAAGGACGGCATCGTCGAGCTGCGGGTCGTCGAAAGCCGCATCAGCTCGATCAACGTGCAGCGCGGCGAGGGGCTGCGCATCGGCGACGAGACGCTCAGGCGCTATTTCTCGTCCGAAAGCGGCGAAGCCGGCGGCCTGCTCAGCCGATCGCGGATGGAGCACGACCTGCTACTGTTGAACGATCTTGCGGGGGTGCGGGCGAGGGCGATCCTCGTGCCCGGCACCGAGCCGGGCAGCACCACGCTGCTTCTGAGCGCCCAGGCCGAGCCGTTCGTGCAGGGTTTTCTCTCGGCGGACAATTCGGGCAACAAGTTTGCCGGGCGCGCGCGCGCGGACGCCGACGTGAGGCTCAACAGTCCACTGGGCGCCGGCGACCTGCTCTCCGCGCGTGCCTCGGTTACAGCGCACAGCAACTTCGCGCGCGTGGCGTATACGATGCCGGTCGGACCCGACGGGCTGTCGCTCGGCATGGCCTACTCGCTCAACGACTACAAGCTGTGCTGCGAATTCGAGGCGCTGAACCAGGAGGGCTGGGCACGCTCGGGCAACCTGTTCGCCACCTATCCGCTGGTGCGCTCGCTCTCAAAGAACGTTTCCGCGTCCCTGGTCTACGGCGACCGCCGGATCGTCGGACGGTCGCTTGGCGCGCTCAGCAGCGACCATCGGCTCGATTCATGGACTCCGGTCCTCTACGGCGACTGGCAGGACAAGTGGTGGGGCATGGCTGCGCGCAGCAGCTGGTCGGCCCAGGTGACCTCGGGCCGGGTAGACCTGTCCACGTCACCCGACCGGGCGGGGGACATTGCGACCGCGGGCACCGGCGGCCGGTACGACAAGGCGCAATTCAATTTCGCCAGGGTGCAGAAGCTCGGAGTGAACTGGACGCTGCTTGCCGCAGCTCGCGGACAGTTCGCATCCAAGAACCTCGACTCATCGGAGAAGCTGATCCTGGGCGGCTTGAGCGGAGTGCGCGCCTATCCGACCGGTGAAGCGGTGGGGGATGCGGGCCTGATCCTGAGCGCCGAGCTGCAGCGCGAAATCGTCCCTCAGTGGGTGGGCAGCCTGTTCCTCGACTATGGCCGCATCCAGCTTCACAAGAATCCCTGGGCGAACTGGGAGGCCGGTAACCCGAACATCCGGAACAAGTATTCGCTGAACGGCGGGGGAATCGGCGTGACGTGGATGCCGAACCCGCGCATTGTCGCCCGCGCGATCCTGGCCACGCCCTTCGGTTCGAACCCTGGTCGCGACGTCAACGGCCGCAACAGCGAGAACACCCGCGATGGTACGCGGGTGTGGGCTTCGCTCAGCTGGAGTTTCTAGCTCTTCCCGATGGCCGCTACTTGCGGCCGGCTTCGAACTGGCTGACCTCGGTGAGCCCGACTTGCTCGAGCAACGCAGCGCGGAATTTCCTGGCGCGCGGGTTCTCGCCCGACTGGCCGATCGCCTCGAGCGCGTCGTACCAAAGGCCCTCATCGGCGTAGACACCGGCAGCAGCGAGCACATCGGTGCCCTGGTTCTGCAGGCGCGTCTGCAGCTTCGGCCAGGAATTGGTCCGCTGGATCGTCCCGCTCGCAACGGCGCGCGCCGGGCGCGCCTCGTCGATCATGGTCACTCGCCAGCGATACTCGACTTTTGGCTGGAGCTCCAACGGGAAGTCCGAAAGCTTTACGCGCTGAATGCCGGGGGCGGACACCGCGGGAAGCGCCTGCTCGAGCAACGGCTTGGCGAGGTCTTCCGTGTAGATTGAAAGCAGCACCTTGGCACTGGAAGGATCCGACGCATACCAGTAGAGGTCGGGCTTTGGCTTCGTTGTGAATCCGATATCCACCGGCGCAAGGGCATACATCCTCGGCAACTCCGTACCAACGCCACGTGATCCTCCGCCCACCCGGCTCGCGGGGGCCCCACGAACCGGAGGCTTGTATACCGGGGTTTCGGTATCAGGCTGCGCGGACGCGGTCGTTGCGAAGGAGAAGAAGAAA
>CAZFQH010000454.1:0-3872 GCA_964520805.1 uncultured Acidobacteriota bacterium
TATCGCACCCTTGGGTGCTCTGTCGAGATGTCCACTTTTTCGGGGCAGGGTCACGCCCTATGGAAACCCAGAGAGCCTAGCTTCCGCAAGGTCGCCGCCAGTTCTGATCGCAGATCGTCTTACAGGAGCGGGTGAGCCTGTAGCTGTAGTAGATACCCCAGCGAGCCGCGGTGTTGTCGTCCTCGTAGTCGCCTGTCGATCCCCGATAGGATTCATATCCTTCTTGAGCAGCTTCTGGCGCCTGCGGCACCATCAACAAGTAGCAGAAGCGGTTTGTTTGGCAGGCGAGCCAGCAGTGGACGGATCGGTTTCCTTCGTTCCCATTCTTCCAGTCCGACTTGTCGGGATCCGCGGCTGACGCGTACGTACCCATGGCTATCTGACAGGCAAACGGGTATAGAACGACGGCGTCAGGTATCTTCCCCGATGGGTCTACGAAACCCGCAGGGTTGTCCATGACGTAGGGATACAGAGAAGGCCGGGCAATCGAAGACACGGGATCCTCTGAGAGAAAACGACCAATAGAGCTGTCGTACCACCGCGCGCGGTAGTAGTGCATCTGTGCACTCGCATCCCCTTCTCGTCCCGTGAAACCGTAAGGGGCAGGTGCTCCACTCTGGATGTTCCCCCACACGTCGTAGGTGATCGTCTGCGCCACAGCGCCGGTCAAGGTCGTGTGGCGAGTGATGGAGCTCAAACCGTCCGCGTGAAGATACTCGGTGGCAACTGTAGTTGACTGAGAAAGCGGTTCATCGATACCTGGGCCGTGAACAAAAAGAGCGATCGTAGCGCCAACAGTCTGTTGCGCGATGTCCTCACCGTCATACAGCCACTTCGTTGCAATCCCGCTCGCGAGTTTCGTTAGCCTTCGCCCCAGCGGGTCGTAACTGTACGTCGCCTGGGTGACTGCGTTCTTCGTCACCGCTGTCATTTGGTTCAGCGCGTTGAAGCTGTAGGCCCACGTATCGCCGCCCTCGACCTTCGTCGCGAGATTCCCATTGGCGTCATAGGTGTATGTCGCCGGCGCTCCGGTCACGTTGATTGAGTAGTTCTTCGTCGCGACGTTGCCTGATCCATCCTGCGCCTGGATGGTCACGGTGTTGGCGCCCGTCGGCAGATTCAATTCGGCCTCGAAGACATTCCCCGCGAGCATCCGCGCGGGCTGGCCGTTGATGCTAGCCGCGGCGTTCGTCAGGTTCACGTTGCCGGGTTCATCGAGGATGCCGCGCCAGAGCATCTTGCCGCCGCCCGTCGAGCCCGTCAGCTGATTCTTCTCGTTGTAGTCCGATGTCGTCGCCTCAGAATCCTTCTGCGCGGAGGTTCGGTTCCCGACCTGGTCGTAGTTCCATGTCCATTGGTTGGGCGGTGTTACACCGGGGTTAGTCCTGTCGGCCCGGGTGAGTCTGTATAGGGGGTCGTACTTGTAGTCCTCCGTGAAGTCCAGCGTGGACTTCTGCGTCCGGCTCCCCGCGGCGTCGTACTGATACCCGAAGTTCGTGACCTGTGTGCCCGACGCGGTGTGCGTGGCCGCGAGGTTGGTGAGGCGGTTCAGATTGTCGTATTGATACGCCGTATTCACGCCGTTTGGGTACGTCATCTTCGTCCTTCGGTTCGCGGCGTCGTATTCGAATCCGAAGTTCAAGGCGCCCCGGGTGATGGTGGTGAGACGGCTGGCATCGTCCCCGAGGGCTTGGTCGGTGAGGGGGCCGAAGGCGCACGAACCGATCAAGCCGTCTCGGGCCGTGCAACGTGACCCGTGCCCCGTCCGTTGACGTTCTGTCCGTGGCCGTTTCGTCGAAAGGCTCGCCGCAGCAGTAGGATTGGAGAGGAAGAGAAGATCCATGTCCGAGTCCATCAACATCCCAGCCCACATCGAGAACGGCGAGGTTCGCCTGGATGCGCCTCTGCCGAACGATGTCGAGAGAGTGGAAGTCGTCGCCTACCGTCGCCCTGCATCGTCCACTCCAACCGGGCTCGATTTGCTCGCCTTTCTCGATTCGCTTCCGGTCGGCACGAAGTCCCGTTCCGAGCTTGACGCGCGGCTCGATGCCGAACGCCAAGCTTGGGATTGATGCGCCTCTACATCGACGCGAACGTCATCATCTACGCGGTGGAAGGCGGGCCGCAGTTTCGAACGCCGGCCAGGCTCTGGCTTGCGCGGGCTTCCGAGGCCCGCGCTGAGTTCGTGACCTCCTTCTTCAACCGAGTTCGAGTGCCGAATCGGTCCCCTGAAGAACCGGGACTTCGCCCTGCTCGACACCTACGCCGCCTTCCTTCGACAACCGTCCTGGCAGCTCATCCCGCTCAGCTTCAACGTCCTTCGCCGCGCCGCGGCTATTCGGGCCGAACACAATCTCAAGCCGCCCGATGCCATTCAAGCGGCAACCTGTATCGAAGCCCATTGCGACGTCTTCCTCACGAACGACCAAGCGCGTTTTCAGCGGCTGCCGGATCTCCGCATCGCGAACGTTGAATCCGAACCATCCCTATGATGACCGGCGGAGCGAACGTTCCGGAGCCGAAGGCGCAGGAACCGACCTCATCTTCTCGGCCGTGCAACGTGCCCCGTGCCCCGTCTGTTGCCGTCTCAGCGAAATGAGAATCACCCGCGTAAGATGCGTCTTGGAAGGCAACTTCATGACCGAGTCCATCACCCTACCCGCGCACATCGAAAACGGTTCTATCCACCTAGACGCACCGCTACCGCCAAACGCTGTTTCGGTAGAGGTTCGCGTTCACCTGGCTAGGGAGGCCGCTCGACGCTCGGTTTCGGAAGTCCTCCGTTCGCTTCCGCCCGGCACGAGAACAGCGGAGGAGCTTGACAAGGAAATCGCCGAACAGCGGGCCGACCGCACAAGGTGAGGCTCTATCTCGACGCCAACGCCATCATCTACGCCGTCGAAGGCCGCACGGATCTGAGAGACCTCGTTCTTTCGTGGACAGACCGCGCTGCTGAGTCGAAGGACGGCGTGGTTATGACCTCGCGCGTCTCGCTCTCGGAGTGCTTCGCCCTTCCTTACCGCAGGCGCGACTACGCGGCGATTGCAGCCATGCAGACGTTCTTCACCGGCACCATCGAACTCTTGAGCGTCGATGACTCCCTGATCGATGCCGCTGCCATGCTTCATCGCGAGTTCTCGTTCAAGACGCTCGACGCCATTCACGTCGCCTCGGCAATCCAAGCGAAAGCGGATTTCCTCCTGACCGCTGACGCCAGCATCTATCGATACACGTCCCTCGGCGAAGTCCGATGCGAAGCGATCCGCTTCTGAGACAGAAGACGAACGCAGTCCCGCCCCTGCCTGACGACCGCCGAAACAGGACTGCGTGAGGCTCACCCTGTTGCCTCCGCTTCCGCTGACTTCGGCTGAAGTGACGCGCACAGCTTCGTCAGCATCTGAACCACGCGAATCGCGAGACTTCGCCCACCGGCGCACTCCGACGCCGGAGCCAGCTTCCGGATCTTGAGCACGTCGAAGGACGCTGCGACTTCGGTAGCGCTGCCGCGCGCGTACGTGTAGTGCCGAGCCTTGTCCTTGCGGCTCCGACGGCCCCCGCCCTCCGCGATGTTCAAGACAACGCTGAGACTGGCGCTCCAGCTGGTCCTTGAGAACCCGGCTCAGCGCTTCGCTCCAGACGCGAGAGCCGCTGCCGCGTCCAGCGCCGCGCGACGTGCGCAGGACCAGAAGCTCAGACGAACGTTCCGAAGATCGGCTGGAATCGTCCGCTCCAACTGCGAGTGAATACGAAAGTCTCGAACCACGATCCGGGCGACTTCGATTCAGAGTCGCTCGGCCAGGCGTGTCAGGACCGACGGCCCTGGCGCTAACGAGAAATGGGCCACCCCTGCTCACGAAGAATGGACCGCCTCC
>CAZFQH010000455.1:0-521 GCA_964520805.1 uncultured Acidobacteriota bacterium
GCCATCGTGGCGTCCGCAAGCGATTCCAGTTTCCTTGCGTTCAGACCCTGGTCACCACGGTGGGCTTCGACCAGGGTCTGAACGCAAGGAAACTGGAATCGCTTGCGGACGCCACGATGGCGGCGGCACTTGTGGACATCCCCTCGGCTTCGCCTCCTCGAATGTCCCGTCAGGAGGTCGAGAGCCTGCTCGCGAGATCCGCGGCTTCTCAAGCCGAAGGCATTTCCGCGATCGCCCCGGCGCTCCAGAAGACGCTGCCCGGTTCGGAGAAGACCCCGACGTCATCGAGTCACAGCGCCATCGAGGGCTTGTTGCCTCCGACGCGGGAGATGGCGAGGTCGCCCCTCGGATCGGCACCTTCGCTCGATGGTCCCTCGATTTCGGCCCCCAGGCTTCACGAATCCTCAGGGTCCAGAAGCGCCGACAAGACGGTCATCATGACCGATACGGAGAAGGCCGCGGCAGCCCGAGTGCGCCTGCCCGAGCCCAGGGTTCAGGAGGCTCCGCCCATCCCGGGGCCG
>CAZFQH010000455.1:531-3863 GCA_964520805.1 uncultured Acidobacteriota bacterium
CGCCAGGGTCGTCGCTCGTCCCCAAGATCCTCCTCGGCGGCCTCGCCCTTCTCACTCTGCTCGCAGTTTTGGTGGCCGCTATCTTCTGGAGCCGCGCCGGCCGCACCAGTGGTCAGCCGACGGCAATGTGGAACGACTTGCCGGTGTACCCCGAAGCGGATGTGGAGAAATCGCCGCTGCTGGTCATAGGCGACCTTCCGAGCCCGAAGCTTGAGCCGGGCCGAGTGGTATCGGTCACACTCGCCTGGATCGTGACCCCCGAGGGAACGGTGGACGACATTAGAGTAGTCGTGTCGGCTGCTCCCGAGATTGATGCCTTTGTTATGGAAGGCATTCGCAAGTGGAAGTACGAGCCGGGAGTCAAGGGCAACAAGACGGTCCCGGTGAGAGTTCTAAGGAAGTACACGTTCCCCCAACGGGGAAGCTCAGGTTCCTGATACCAAATTGGCCAAACTCATTCTCAATCCGCAGATGCCGTCCAGGAAGGAGATCGACCTTCCCCGGGCCGGACTGTCCATCGGCCGCGATCCCGGAAACGATGTGGTCATCCCCGACGCCCTGGTTTCGCGCCGCCATGCGCGCATCCTCTTCGACGGCCGCGAATACCTCTTCCACGACTGTGAATCGGCGAACGGCTCGCTGGTAAACGGCGACCGGGTTTCCGAACGGAAGCTCTCCGATGGCGACGTGCTCTGGCTCGGCGCCTCGCGCCTTCTGTTTCGCGCGCCCGAAAACGTGGGCGAGGGAAGCTCGGCCAAGATCATCCGCCACCCTTCGTCGCACGGGATGAAATGCCCGGCCTGCGATCAGGGCTATCAGCCGGGGGATGTCTTCTGTCGCAACTGCGGCGTCACCCTGGGAGGCGAGCAGGGGGTTTCTTTGTGCGGCTCGTGCAACGCCCGCGTGGTTGGGCCGGCGCGGTTCTGCAACTCCTGCGGAGACTCTCTGCCCTCGGCCTCCGAGCGCAGCCAGTCCATCAAACGCCGCCTGCACAGGGTTGAGCAGGCCTCGACCAGTTCGCTCAATGGCCCCCTGCCCTCGGCTCCTCTAGAGAAGCGTTTGCTCGCCGCCCTCGTCGACCTGTTGGCCGCTGCCGCCTTGTTCTCTTTGTTGTCGCTTCCGGCCATCGCCGCCCTGCTGAACCTTGAGAGCGGTTCGCTCGGATTCTCGCTTCTGGTTCTGCCGGTGATTTCGTTCCCGGCCTACTTCATCGGCTTCTGGGCCGCGCGCCGCGCCACTCCCGGCAAGGAGCTTCTGGGTCTTTCCATCGTCATGAAGGACGCCACCAAGGCGTTCGGGCCGCGCGCGGCACTCGTTCGATTCGCTGGTTTCTGCCTGTCTCTGGCTACCCTGGGTCTTGGCTTCCTGATGATCCTGGTCGATGGCGACACTCTCCACGACGGTTTGGCGGGAACCCGCGTGGTCGAGCGCCGCTCGTGACCGATAGCCGGGAAACTGAAATCGTGACGCGCGGTCCTTCGGATGGGACCGAGGGGGGAGGAATCAGTACCGAGGGGCCTGCCCCGAGCCTGACCCCGGCCGACGGCCCGCTGATCTCCGGAACCGCGCCCCCACCAAGGCGCCCGCTTTTCTCGGCTGCGTGGGATCTGCTTCACGACGTTTCGATCACCGTCTTGTTCTGCTTCTTCATCGTCACCTTCGTGGCCCAGCCGGTGCGGGTTCAGGGGGCCTCGATGCAGCCGCGGATCGAAGACAACGAGCGCATCCTCGTCAACAAGGCGATCTATCGGTTTCAGGGAGTCGAGCGGGGGGACGTCGTGGTGTTCTACTATCCGCGCGATCCTTCGGTGTCCTACATCAAACGCGTGATCGCCCTTCCCGGTGATCTCGTGGAAATCGTGGCCGGAACCGTTTTGGTGAACGGCGCGGCCATCGACGAGCCCTATCTCCTGCCCCTGTATCGCGACCATTACGACATGCCCCAGATGACGGTGGAACCCGGACACTATTTCGTGATGGGCGATCATCGTTCGAGCAGCATGGACAGCCGTTCTTTCGGGGCGGTTCCTGAGAAGTACATCTACGGCAAGGCCGCCATCTGTGTCTGGCCGATCTCCAAAACAGGCCTCGTTCGGTGAGCCGGCCCGAATCGCGGATCCGCCCCCAGGGGGGTGTTCGGCCTTCGTGCGCACTCGTTCTTGAGGACGGTGCTTTTTTTCGCGGCCTGAGCTTCGGCCGGGCCGGCGTCACCACCGGTGAAGTGGTCTTCAACACCGCGCTTGCTGGCTATCAGGAAGTTCTCACCGACCCTTCCTACGCCGGCCAGATCGTGACGATGACCTATCCCCACATCGGCAATTACGGGATCTGCGCCGAAGATATGGAGTCGGCCCGGGCCCAGGTCACAGGCTTTGTGGTGCGCGAGATCGCGTCGATCGACTCGAGCTATCGGTCCGAAGGCTCGCTCGAAAGCTGGCTCCTTCAGCAGGGCATCGCGGGCATTTGCGGCATCGATACCAGGGCCCTCACCCGTCACCTGCGAACCCACGGAGCCAAGCGGGGGGTCATCTCATCCGAGGCCTTCGACCTCGACCGGCTGGTTGCCCAGGCCCGCGCGTCCCGCGACATGAATGGCCTCGATCTGGCCCGCGAAGTGACGACGCCCGAAGCCTACGACTTCGCCGACGCGGGAACCGCCCTGGCCGCTCGCCCCGAGCCCCGGTTCAAAGTGGTGGCCTACGACTTCGGCATCAAGCGCAACATCCTGAAGCTGCTGGTCGCGTCCGGGTGTGATGTTCGAGTCGTGCCGGCCACAACCACCGCGAAGGAAGCTCTGGCCCTCGAGCCCGATGGCGTCTTCTTGTCGAACGGCCCCGGTGACCCGGACCCCTGCACCTACGCGATCGAATCGGCGAAGGCCATCATGGATTCGGGTACCCCGCTGTTCGGCATCTGCCTCGGACACCAGATCCTCGGTCTTGCCTGCGGGGGCAAGTCCTACAAGCTCAAGTTCGGCCACCGCGGCGCCAACCATCCGGTGAAGGACCTCGAAACCGGCAAGGTCGAGATCACCGCACAGAACCACGGCTTCGCCCTTGATCGCAGCGTGTTCGAGAACAAGCAGTTTGCGCTCACTCATGTGAACCTGAACGACGACACGGTCGAAGGTTTCCGGCACCGCGAGCTCCCCGTGATCTCGGTTCAATATCACCCCGAGTCAAGTCCGGGCCCGCACGATTCTCGGCATCTGTTCGCGCGCTTTGTGGAAATGATGGAGAAAAAGAAGGGGCCACGAGGGTAGTGAAGGATCCGACCATCAAGTCTGTCCTCGTCATCGGGTCCGGGCCCATTGTCATCGGCCAGGCCTGCGA
>CAZFQH010000456.1:0-3801 GCA_964520805.1 uncultured Acidobacteriota bacterium
GGGTTGCGGTTGGGGACGGAAGCGAGGCGGCAGTCTGACGTGCGCGCTCGACCCCGGCTTCCAGGGCGGCGAGGAAGACCAGAGAAAAACCGATACCGATGATGGCGCCCGCCTGACCGAAGAGCCAACGCACCTGACGAAGATGGTAATAATTGATGCCCGCCCGGAAGACCTTGACGGAGCCCGGGGCGCCAAGAGGTGGATCCGGCTCATGCGGAACCCGCATGAGCCGCAGGACCTGGGCCTTCACCCACTCAAACACGACCCGGGCCCTCCGGACCAGCGGGCCCGCGGGACTCGATCAGGAGCCGGGTTTCGCGAAGTTCCCGGGCAACCTCGAGCAGCGCGGCCGCCAGATCGGCCGGCTCGCCGGAATGGGTGCCGGCCACCGGTGTGGCCGGACCAGGCTCCGCCACGCCCCGCATCTTCGAGTAGAGGAAATCGCGCACCGCCTCGAACTCCTTCACGCCCTCGATGGTCATCTCGGCGCCCGCATTGCCGCTTGCGGTCTGCACCAGAATCCGGGCGAGGCCGAGCCAGCGCTCGATCAGGTTGGATCGCAGGTGGATGTCCTGGATGCGCGCGTAGTTGATGATGGTCTCGCGGCGGAAAAGGATGCCCCAGCTCATCGAGATTCCTTCGGCCGTGAAACGGTAGCGCAGCGTCTGAAACTTGAAACGTAGAACGACGGCGGCGATCGGAAAGAAGATGAAGAAGGGCAGAGCCGAGATGAGGTAGTACGTCCAGAGGTCCCGATGAGGCCGCTCGATCGACAGGACCGCCGCTTCCGACTCCGATGGTTTCACGCGGGGGACCTTATCAAGCCCCGGCCGAAACGAGGGCCCGGACGGCCGCTACCGCCTCGAGCAAGCGCGCCTCGTAGGGTCCTTCAATGCGGACCGCCCGGATTAGGCGCCCCTCGATCTGATCCATAAACCGTCGATCCATCCATCCGCGAATGTGTTCACCATCGCGAAACCCGTCCTGCACAAAGGGAGCATCGGGAGCGGTCACCAGGTAAAGGTCGACTCGGTCCGTGGCGCCGATTGCATCAATCCGCGGATCTCGAAAACCCTGATAGCGCTCGTGCCACGTGCCGGTCGCGAAAGCGTTGGTGTCGCAGAACAACACTCGGTTCGCGCGACGGGCGGCCAGGTTCTCCCGCCGCTGCTGCTCGATGGCGATCTCGACAAACTCGTCGGGCGACCAGGAGGGCGGCGGATCGGTCACCGAGCGTCCGGCGAGCTTTTGCGCCCAGTGTTCGCGACCAAACTCGGGGACCCAGTCGGTTTCGAAATGCTCCGCCAGCATTCGCGCCAAAGTCGTCTTCCCGGTGGACTCCGCACCGATCACCACCACTCGCTTCACGAACCATGCACGCACGCAAGGCTCCAGGAAATCCAGGTAATCGAGAGGTGCGGCGCGGATCTTTGTCGCGCTGACCGGCACCGCGGCACGCTTCTGATCCACCATCACGTGTCGCGAGCCCATCAATCCGGCATAGACCGGGCCATAGTCCTCGCTGCTGAAAACGACATCGGGCGCTCGGCCGAGATGGCGCACGATGAAATCGGCCCACTGCTGAGAATTGTCGTCCAGTTCATCCGGCACCAGGTGGATCTCACAGTCCGGATGAATCTCCCGAAGCCAGGCCGCGCGCACCTCCCCGGGAATCGACTGCGAGGGATGGTGCGCGAGCATGACGATGAGCCGGTCCACCTGACCGCGGGCCTCGTCGATGAGATGTTTGTGACCTCGATGCGGCGGGTAGAACTTGCCGACCATGAAGCCCAGGGTCATCCGGCAAGGCCCTCGGGCCACGGGGCCCGCAGAGGCGGCGAAGACTCTCGAACCAGCGAACGCCAATGAGAGAGACCCATGACGGCCATCACCAGAAACACCGCGTAGAGAAGGGCGGTCAGGTTGAGACCGCGGGATAGGTAGAGCGGGACATAAACGATGTCCACCAGGATCCAGAGGTGCCAGGTCTCCAGCCGTTTTCGGTTCAACAGCCATTGCGCTCCCAGGCTGACGGAAGTAGTCGCGGCATCCCAGAACGAGGCGGATCCGCCGGCAAAGTGGAGCGTCCTCCACAGGACCACAGTGAGAATCACCACCATACAGGCGACCGCGGCTTTCTCCCCGCCGCTCGCCCGGACCACGCGGAGGGCGGTCCTGCGCTCCCCGCCGTAAAGCCACAGGTACCAGCCGACGAGGCCGAGGACCAAGTACACCCCCTGCAAGGCGGCGTCCCCGAAGAGCCGAGCCTCGAAGAAGACCACACTGAATGACGCGGTATTGACGAGGCCAATTGGAAAATTCCAAACGTTGGCGCGCACGGTCAACCAGACGCAGATCGCTCCGGTGACAAATGACACCGCCTCCAGAAGCGATGCGCGGCCCGTGCGCACCATGGCCCAGGCCATCGCCGCCACCACGGTGGTGAGAACCAGGAGAACCGCACGATCGCTCCAGGCGGGGCCCCCTGGTGATTCGGAAGGCTCCGCCATCATGGCGTCCTTAGAGTCGACCCTGGCGAAGGCGCGGGTGCTCCAGCACGCCTTTCAACGCCTCCTCCGCCCATTGGGCCCTGGGCACCGCCTCGAGATCGAGGAACTCCGTCCGGCTCGCCGCGAGCAGGGCCGAGACCTTCCGGTCCACCTCACGCACGAACACCGCGTCGGTGTCGCGAAAACCGTCGTCCTGAGGCTGTGCTATCACGGGCACGCGGATGAGCAGATCGTAGGTCTTCATCCACATGTCCACGAATTTCTCCACCGCCGCGTCACGGCCGCAGGCCAGGAAGAAGTAGGCGTAGTTATCGAGAGCCGCGCGGTCGCACACCACGACACTGGAATGGGACAACGCGCGGATTTCCTCGGCCACCTGGGTGGTGAGGATCCACAGCTGCGCCTCGCGCGAGGTCTTGCGATTCACCGGCAGTGGCGACCCCCGGGCCACCTCCTTCACCATGTCGGCGTTCAGACCCCGGCGCTTGAGCTGGGCCGCCAGATCGAAGCACAGCGTGGTTTTCCCCACCCCGTGCGAGCCCACGAATGCAATCTTCATCTGGACCGTACTCTATCGGGCCGCCGGGCCCGATATCACGCAAGCCTTCAACATCGACAGATCCCTGGGCCGCCTATCATTCCTCGATGTCCGACCTGTACGAGCCCTATGACCAGCTGATCCCAATCGAGGTTCTTGGAAAGCGCTTCGAGGTTCCGGAGAACAACATCCTCCTGCGGCAGCTTCAGTTCGTGGCCCCCGACGTGGGTACGGGCGGGTACTGCTGGAACGCTGAGTGTCGGTATTGCGAGATCAAGTACGAACTCGACGGCCGGTCCATGACCGGCCTCGCCTGTCGGGTGAAGGCCGTCCCGGGACTCAAGGTCACCAAACTCGCGCCGGAGCTCAAGTACAACGTTTCGGAGGCCCTCCGAAACGCAACACCCGTCGAACCGACAAAAACCTAGCCCGCGCCAGACGTCATTCCCGCGAATGCGGGAATCCACTTCCGATGCTTTGCGTCAACGGGCAGGCACGCTAGGCCTGCCCCTACGCTTCGGGGCGGGTCGGCCCCGCCGACTCGCTTACGCTTCGACCAGTTGTCCGTCGCTTAGTCGCAGGATTCGGTCGCTGCGGGCGGCCAGAGCTTCGTTGTGGGTCGCCCAGAGGATGGCGATGCCTCGCTCGCGCGCGACCGTGTGAAGCTCTTCAAACAAAGTCGCGGCGGTCCGGGCGTCGAGGTTCCCGGTCGGCTCGTCGGCGAGCACGACCTTCGGATCGCCTACCAGAGCC
>CAZFQH010000457.1:0-3791 GCA_964520805.1 uncultured Acidobacteriota bacterium
AACCGGCCGGAGGCGTCGTCCATTGTGCTGGCCGGAGGGCGGGATCTGGACGCAAGTTCCATTGGTCGCCTTCGCCTGCAGGGCGTCGATCTGGTGACGCTGGCCGTGTGTGATTCGGGGCGGACGACGGCCTCGGCAGGAATCGGGTCCTTCGATTTCGCCAACGCGTTTCTCGGGGCGGGGGCGGGTCAGGTGCTCGCGGCGCGTGCGGCTCTCCCGGATGACAGCCGGCTGTTCCTGGAGTTTCATCGCCTGATCAGCAAGGGGGCCACGCCTCGCGCTGCGCTCCGCGAACTGCGTCGGGAGTCTCAGGCCGCTCGCCTCCTTCTCAACCTTTACGCCCCTTTGAACTCTAAAGGAAACCCTGTATGAGCGCTCAACTCAACGTCACATTCGCCGGTTCCGTCGTGGTCCCGTGGGCCGCGGGTTACAAAGCGACCACCGCCCTTCTTCTTGGGGCTGACCATTGTCCTTCGCTGGCCGTAGACGTTGCGTCCCTCGTGGGAATTGAACCTGTGATGAAACCTTCCGCGCATTTCGTGGATGGCAATGGCCGCCAGATCGCCATTTTCGATCTCACCGGTCAGAAGGTCGATGTTGACGGCGGCTCCGGACCCCTGGTCGTCAGCGATGCTCAGAATGAAGTGCTTCATCTGGAGTGGATGGCGGCATCGCTTGGGGTTCCCGGCGATCCGGCGACCGACACCTACTCCGGTGTTTCCGCCAAGGTCACACTTGGTCAGGGATCCTTGACGCCGGTGCCGCCGCTCACGGATTCCCTGATTTTCACGTTTCCCTTCCACGCCGCCCCGCAACGGATCGCCTCACTGCTGCGTTGGACCGTGACGGACCACCAACTTCCGGCGATCGTGCTCACGAGCGGGTCCGGGAAGACAACTTTTCGGTTCAAGGCAGGCCTGACCTCCGCCGACGTGAGCATCTCCGCATTGTGCGGTGCGATTACTGAGCAGAAGACGATCGATGTGGAGCCTTGGGATCGGCTGTTCGGCGCGAAGATTCCCAGCCCGGCGGGGACGGGGGGGGCGGCCATCGTCAAGACCGTTTACACATGTCCGCCGCTCATGGCGCCGCCGAGCTGAACGCCCGCATCTTTGAAGCCGCGCGGATTTCGGGCGGTTGAATGCGGGGGCCTGAAGAGACCGTCGTTCGGGTCGTAACCGAGTCCGGCCTCGGCCACGTCACGAAGCAGTCGTCGACAAAGTGTGGATTCGATTGCACCGGGTTCGTCGCGGCGGCGGTCATTGGCGCGGAAGCCCGCTTCTATCTGATCTCCGCACGGCATTGTGACCCTGGGTATGTCTGGGCCACGATCTTCGGCGCGGAACGGTATCTGAAAGGCTTGCGGCGCTTGGAACCGCCGGTCGATGGGGTGGTGGCGGATCTTTCGCTGACCCGGTTGCCCCGAGTCTGGCTGCGCGGCAGGGAAGGTGAAGCGCTTCCGCTCTCTCCCGCCGACCTGGACGTAAGCGGACGAGTGGCCGAGGCCCATGTATTCGACGGAGCCCTCCCCCGGGTCCTGCCACTTCGCTTCGGCGATGGGACCTTTCTGGTTGATTGTCCGGAGGGCCAACCACCAGCGAATAACTGGAGGCCCCGGCCGGGGTTCGTCTACGGAACCGCGGCGCCCGGGTGTGCAACCCCCGGAATGAGCGGGGGCGCGGTACTCGCGGGATCGACGCTTGCCGGGGTTCTGGTCGAGCGCAGCGGGTCGGCGGTCGCGATCTCGCCTCTGCATCTCGGTCTATGGGTGAGGGGTGCGACGTTGTCGACCTACCTTCTTGAATCGGATCCTGACGAGGGAGCTCCTGAAGCCGCGAGCGAGGGTTCGGTCTTCACGATCCGATAGCTCGCTCGATTCAATGCCGCAAAACTTTCATCGCGGCAGTTGGGAAATTCGCCGGCCCCGTCCGTCTCATCGAACAAGAAGGGCGGGATCCAGAGACAGCTGGGGTTTCCGTCCTTCATCAGATCGTGGCGGTGCTGAAGGCGCGGCCGGATCCTGGAGCGTATTCTTCGCAGGGGTGCGGAATAACGCTCGGACCGGCCCTCTTTAGCCCGTTTTCGGGGCGGACGTAGGTGTCGGGGGTCGGGCCGCTGGATGGTGGCCCGACCCGTGGCCCTCGTGGCTCCGTGTTGGTGAGGACCAGGGGCCCCAAATGAGTCTTTGGTTTTCCGCATGGGCGGCTCTTAGTATTCACGGATGAAACTGTCGCGCGTTTGCATCGGTCTTGCCACTCTGGCCGTGGGCCTGCTCATACTCTCCGGCCCTCTGACCCGGTTTGGCCTGGTGCATTTCAGGACCGGCCTGCTCCTTTTCGCGGGCGCGCTTCTCGTCGCGATCGCCTCCTTCACGGTTTCGGCCGTCGCCCTGATGGTGCCCCGGCTGCGGGGAGACCGGGGCCGAAGCTTCGCGGTCGCCCTGGGCCTGAGCCTCGTGGTTATGGCGGGGCCCGCGGTGTTTGTCCAGAAGGCGCGGGGCGTGCCCGCGATTCACGACATCACCACCGATACCGAGAATCCGCCGCAGTTTGTGGACGTGATTGCGCAGCGGGCCGCCCAAGGAGCTATGAACCCGCCGGAGTATTCGGGTGCTGAAGTGGCCAGGCAACAGAAGCAGGCGTATCCCGACATCGCTCCTTTGGACCTCGGCATCCCCGCCCCAGAGGCTTTCGTGCGGGCCGCGGCCGTCGCGCGCTCCATGGGATTCGAGGTGGTGGCCGAGAACGTCCAGGAAGGCCGGATCGAGGCGACCGCGACCACCGCCTGGTTCGGATTCAAGGACGACATTGTGATCCGAGTCGCTCCGACCTCCTCCGGCGCTCGGATCGATGTTCGTTCCAAGTCGCGGGTCGGGCGCAGCGATGTGGGGGCGAACGCAGCGCGTATTCGCGCCTATCTCGCGGCCGTTCGCGGCTGAGCGGGTGCCGACACCGCCGGCACCTTGTTGAGCCGGTAGAATAGCCCGGCCATGCACACTCGCCTCCAACTGCCTCAGGGGGCGTCCTGTTTCACCTTTGACGAGGCCCGCCGCCGCCGGGCCCTCGAAGCTCAGGTGATCTCGGTGTTCGAGGGGTGGGCCTACGACGAGATCGTGCCGCCCCTCTTCGACGATGCGGCTACTTTCGATCCGTCGCTCGCTTCGAAGCTTTACACTTTCACCGGGCGCGACGGCACCACCCTCGCCCTGCGGCCCGACTTCACCAGCCTGGTCGCGAAGATCGCGGCCGGTCGCCTCCTTCAGGTCAAAGCCCCTCTGCGTCTGTACTACTCGGGCGAGGTCGTGCGCTACGAACCGCCCCGCGCGGGGAGGCAGAGCGAGTTTCACCAGATGGGGCTTGAGTTCCTGGGAGGCGGGGGCTCGGCCGCGGACATCGAGGTCCTGGTGATCGCCATCGAATGCCTGGAGGCGGTGGGCGTCACCGACTTTGTCCTCGCCCTGGGCCACGCGGGTGTCGTCACCGCCCTTTTGGACGAAGCGGGGTTTCGGGATTCCGACCCCCCTCGTCAGGCGGCGCTCGAAAGCCTGAACCGCCGCGATCCTGCGGGCTTGGTGCGCGCCCTCGATGCGGTGACCGGTTCAGAAGTGGCCCGACGGGCGCTTATGGGCCTGGCCGAGGACGATGGTATTCGCCAATCGATCTCCTCCGCGCGGCAGGTGCTCGGAGGTGTCGGCCGGGCGAGTGCGGCCCTCGACGATCTTGAGGCGATCACCGTGACGCTCGAGCGGGCGGGGCTCGACCCCGCGGGCGTCGGCGAGGTGTTCATCGGCA